>CAXNEV010000223.1:0-6418 GCA_964200925.1 Candidatus Latescibacterota bacterium
GACGCTGAATCCGCGCACGAGTTTTTGAATGTTGATGGTTTTGGCAATGGCCACCGTGTGGCTGTTTTCTGCACCGATAATGCCGATGTTGGGCATGAAAAACTCCTTTCAATGGACAATGAACAGTGAACAATGTACAAAATAGTGCTTTACTGACTGTTTTGATTGAATGCTTTTTGTTTTGTGGTTTTGATCATTGATGATTGTGTTTAGCTCCACAACCGATCGTGAGAACGCATTTTGTCCCATTGTTCTGTCGATGCAAAATAACCCGGAAAGTTGGGATCGATGTGGGCTTTAATGGCTTCTTCATTTAAGTCCAGGCCCAGGCCCGGTGTTTCGGGCACATCGATATAACCGTTCTGAATGATGGGATTGGGCAGGCCCGTGACCAGGTCGTTCCACGACGGATTGTCAACGGCGTGGTTTTCCAGCACGAGGAAGTTTTCGGTGGCTGCCGCACAGTGGACGCTGGCCATTTGCGCCACCGGAGTGGCGGCCATGTGCAAGGCCATGGCGATGCCGTGTTCCTGTGCGTAGTCGCCGATTTTTTTGGTTTCTAAAATACCTCCCGATGTGGCCAGGTCGGGGTGAATGATGGCCACGGCCTTGTTGTCGATAAGGGGTTTGAAGTTCTCAAGCAGATAAATGTCTTCACCCGTGCAAACGGGCGTGGCGGTTGCATTTTTCAAGCGTACCCATTGATCGGTGAGTTGCCACGGGATCATGTCTTCCAGCCATGCCAGGCTAAACGGTTCGAGCGCCCGTCCAAGCCGGATGCACGATTCCACATTGATGTGCCCAAAGTGATCGGTGGCTAGCGGGATGTCATCTCCGACGATGTCGCGCACCGTGTCCACGTAATCAACCAGCCAGTCAATGCCTTTTTGTGTGAGCTGGATGCCGGTGAAAGGATGCATGATTTCGTTGGTGTCGAGCATGCCTGCCGGGTATGAAACCCCGCCAGGAACATGTTTGAGCAGGCGAATGCCCACATCCATTTTGAGGAATGTGAAACCCATGTCCATGCGGCCTTTGAGGCGTTTGCCCATTTCGTCGGCATCGGGTGTGGAGTCGGTGTCGCAATAACAGCGTACTTTGTCGCGAAATTTGCCACCGGCCAGCATGTAGGCGGGAACGCCATAGGCTTTGCCCGCCAGATCCATGAGGGCCATTTCAATGCCGCACACGCCGCCCCCTTGCCGGGCATGGCCGCCAAATTGTTTGAGTTTGCGAAAGAGCTTATCGATGTTGCACGGGTTTTCACCAATGATTTTGCGTTTGAGCATTAAAGCATAATAAAAACTGGCGCCGTCGCGCACTTCGCCCAAACCGTAAATGCCCTGGTTGGTGTCAATGCGCAACAGCGTTGAGCGCATCGGAATGCCCACGAGGTTGACAATACGCATGTCGGTTATTTTGAGTTGAGATGGTGCTGAGAGGGTGTTCATGCCAGGCCCTCTGTTTTCAGGTCATGTGTTTTTGACCATTCGGCAAAATCTTTGTCCATTTCTTCAGACCATTTGCGATCCACTTCACCTGGTGTGTAGATGCCTTCGCGAATGCGCATTTGGCCAAAATAATCGTGCAGGCGAATCGATTCGGAACGTTCAACCACGGCCTGCGCAATGTGCGGTGGAATGAACGTGACACCTGTGGGTGTGCCAAGCACAACATCGCCAGGCAATACTGTGGCACTGCCTATTCGGACGGGCACATTGATTTCAACCAGGGTAACATCGCGAATGGGTGTGGGGTCGATGCCTTTGACAAATCCATTGAAATTTTCAAGCTCAATCACCCGCTGATAATCGCGCATGCCGCCATCGATCACGATGCCACCATTTTTGGTGTTCGATTGCACGGCTGTTGCCAGGTTGTCTCCAACAAATGTGCCCCAAATTACTTTTCCAAAAAGTTCAACAACGATCACATCGTTTTCGACCAGAGTGTCAATGGCCCACGAATTTTGCCCGCCAATGCGGCTTTCTTTTGCCCCCACTTCCTGAACCACTTCATTCAGGTCGGGGCGCGTGGGCACAAATCGACAGGTTACAGCGCGGCCCACCAGAATGCGGTCGGGATGCAAATTATGCCAATTGCCTTCAAACTGGTTTTTGTAGTCGTTGCTGTGAAGCACGCCCCAGGCTTCTTCGGATGTGACTTTGCACATGCGATTAATGATGTCATCGGGCACTTTAGGGCGTCCGTCGGGATATCGGTCAAACGGATTTTTGGGTGTCATGTGAATAATTTTTTCTTTGTCGTTCCAGATGTAAGCCACGAGATGTGCTCCTTTTTTTTTAAAATTTTAACGGGTAGGTTATGGTCGCATCGGCGAACCGTCGGGGCTGCGCGTTTGGGTCCATTGGATGATTTCGTCCTGCGGTGGATATTTGGCGGCCAGGTTTTCGTCGATGTCAATGCCCAGGCCGGGGTTGTCGTTGGGATACATGTAACCTTTGCGCACTTCGGGAAGGCCGGGAAACATGTCATAACAGAGTTGATTAAATCGGCACCATTCCTGAATGCCAAAATTGGGTGCCCACAAGTCGAGGTGCAAATTGGCCGCATGGCCCACAGGGGATGTATCGCCGGGGCCGTGCCAGGCCGTGCGCACGTTGTACATGTTGGCAAAGGTAGCCACATTGCGCGCCGGTGTGATGCCGCCCATCTGGCTGACGTGCATGCGAATAAAGTCGATGAGGCGGTTTTGTATGAGTGGGGTCCATTCGTGCGGGTGGTTAAACAGTTCACCCATCGCAATGGGGGTGGAACATTGGGAGCGAATGTGGCGAAACCACTCGTTGTCTTCGGGTGCAAGCGCATCTTCGAGAAAGAAGAGTTTGAAGGGTTCCACATCTTTGGCAAATTGCACGGCATCTATGGGGCGCAGGCGTTCGTGAATGTCGTGCAAAAGTTCTATTTCAGGGCCCACTTCGACGCGCACATGGCCAATCATGTCGGTCATGAGGCGGCAGTATTCTCGCGGGTGATAATAAGCTCCAAGCTGTGCGCCGTCGGGTTTGTGGATGGTGTCGGACTGGCCGCCATATCCGCCCATCTGAATGCGAATGTGGCGATAGCCCTGTTCCATGTATTTGCGCACGCTGTCAACCACTTCGTGTTTGTCGCGGCCCCCGGCATGGGCATAGGTGTCGGCCCCTTCGCGGCATTTGCCCCCAAGCAGTTGATAAAGGGGCATACCTGCGCGTTTGCCTTTGATGTCCCAAAGGGCCTGATCCACACCGGAGATGGCGTTGTTGAGCACGGGGCCGTTTCGCCAGTACGAGTTGACCATGCTCATTTGCCAGATGTCTTCAATGCGATCCACATCGCGGCCAATCAGAAAAGGTTTGAGGTGTTTTTCAATGGCCGTGTGAACCGCGTGAAAACGCTGCGTGAATGTGGCACAACCCAGACCGTAAAGGCCGGGTTCGGAGGTGATGATTTTGACAATGATCAACCGCGATCCCGACGGTTGGGTGATGATGGTTTTGATGTCTTTGATGGTGATGGTTTCAGACATGGAATGCTCCTGTATATGCTGATGTGATTAGTGGTATTAATGAACAGATGCAGACTTTTCTGAAAAACCACCAACTTCAACGGTGACGGCATCGAACCTTTCATCTCCGGGATGGTAAGATAACAATTCCATGCCAATAGGTTCTCCAGTTAGTTCATCTTTGATCAAGATGACACCATTTCCCAATTCTGTACAGACCTGAGTTTTTCGAGGATTTTGCCAATAAACCGTCAACAGTTCCGTTTGTGGTTCGTAATAGACTTTTATTTGGGCCATATTTTTGTTCCTTCTTTGATAACATCTGTTCTATAGGCCGTGATCAAAAATCCTTCACCATTTAATCGGCGAGCAACAGCGACCGTCCAATATTTTTCCTTTTCTCCATAAAACAAAAGAATATCAATATCTCTGCTGCTTTGACGGACCTCTATTGGAGATGCCAAAGTCTGTTTAATCTGCTGGAGATGATCAATGAGATCAGGGTGTTTCGCCATTATCTTTTGCCAATAATTCCATGTCGTTCGAACAGAAAAACCCAAGGGCGTAGATATTTCAAATAATATTGAATCAGAAGTGTTCATAGGTAATTTAAAGTGTTAAAAGATCTTTGCATAAAGATCCAGATCAAATGCTTGAGCGCCAATTTGCAAGCGCTTTTGAAGCCTGGCAATTTGATGATATCCCGATTTTTCAAACAGAGTTCGTTTGTCGTTTTCCGACGGTTCAATATAAGCATAGAGCACTTCGGAATCACATGTTGTTTCGAGTGCTTGAAGCAATGTTTCGGCCAGATTGAAATACTGGGGATGGATCAGGATGTCCACAGTTGTACAGTGTGTTTCATGGCGGCGGTGAGAGGGCATTGCGGTTGCCAGTCCCAGAATGGTTTCTTCGCCGTTGATGACCAGCGCGGTGTGACCTTTATGTTGTTGGAGCGTGAAAAATTCGGGCTCGAAGTGAGAACCGAGGAAACAGCCGAGTTCATAGTGTTTCACCACGCTGTTGTGCCGGGCATTAAAGAGGGCACACAAATCGGCCTGGTCGTCTTCTGCAAGCGGGCGGATGGTGGTTTGCTGATCTTTTCGGAAGAGCACGGCATCTTCACCCTCAGGATGGAGAGTGAGTTTGAAGGCGTGGCGCTCTCCCATAGCGCCGATGAATTCAAATCCAACCTTTTGATAGATGGCCCGAATCCAGTCTTGCCATGCGGCCAGATATATGGCGCGACCGCCCAATTCCTTCAAGATGCGCACGGTTTCTGCCACGGTGGTTTTGCCAATGCCCTGACCGCGATAATCGGGATCGGTATAGACCTGTGTGAAAATGCCCTGACCCCTTGGCGAGAGGATATAAGCCGTGGTGCCCACGCATTTTTGATTGGCAAATGCTGTGGCCAGACCATACCGTTCATGTCCGATGGGGGCGGTTAATCGCTGGCGTGTGAGGTCGGCATAAGTGCCACCACGGCTGTCCCACACGCGAATGACTTCCCGTTTGTCTTGTTCGGAGGATGTATGGGTGATGTGTCGAATTTCGTAAGAGATGGCAGACATAAGTTTATGAGGGGTTATGGGGTGAGCGATAGATGTTGTGGTGTTCTGATTTTAACAGGTGAGTTGGCACATAGGGCTTTCCGTTAAACGTGCGTTCAATATGCTGTTGGGGATTGCGCAAAAACAGGCGTTGGTTGGGATCCCAGATGGGAATGTCAAAGAGCCATTCGTTTGATGCGTCGTATAGATTTACCCTGCGGCGCAAGAGGCCGTGCGGGTCGTGATAGGTCTGGTCGCTGGTTTGTAAGGATTGGAGGGTTTTGTGCAATTGTTGCAATGAGCTTTGATGGGTGTCGGTTAGCTCTAAAATAAAACCGGTTGTCAATCCTTCTTGAGACAGTCGCATCGGGTGATCTGACAAATGAAGATATGTGCGCAGTTCAAGGTCGCCTTCGGCATTGATCGACAATACCGATGGGGCTTTTGGTGAAAGCGGCGAGTTGGTTTTTTGAATGATAAAGGGGCGCGTTTTTAACAGGCGAAGCCCGATGAGCGTGTTGTGGATGTGAACAGTGACAATATCGCCTTCTTGTAAAGCCATTGGATGCCGATCCCATGTTTGTCCATTCAGGTATATATCTGTGATGGCTTCCCGATTGGCGATGTTGGTATAAAGATGCAAATCGGTGGCACCGGGATCGCGGTTGATGAATTCCAATCCGGCAAGCACGATGGCGCGATTTTGGCGCTGATAGCTGTGGATGTTGTGTGAAAGAGAACGGTCGGACAAATGGGTAAAAAAAGTTCGTCGGGAATGCGGTGTGCTGTAGGTGGCAAATACCGAGTTTTTTTGTGTGTGCGTGAAAATCCCGCATTGGGTTCCCAGGCTGTATTCAGGTGCAAGATATGTGGTGGTATCGACATCGCCATTGAGGGTTTCAACCATATAAGGTGTTGAAGGTGGATTGAGCAAGGGGCGCGTGTGATCAAAAACGGCGCGAACAGGGGCTTCTGGAAAACCGGCAAAACGCATCATGCCGGGCCGCGTCCATAAACCTTCGCCGTAATAAAGCGTGACAACAGAACCAATGCTCATGCCTGTGTGATAGGTGTAAGAGCGCGAATTTGCGCCCGCAACATTGTCGCTGCCAGGATGATAGTGCAAATAATAATCCTGAAGAAACCAGATCAGGGTGTCTTCAATGTCTTCAATGAGTTGGGCATCCTGTGCAAAGGTTCGCAAAACAACCAACCCCCAAAGGTTGACAACGGCATAGTTTGGCGAGTTGAATTCGGTGATGCCGTAGGCGCGGGTGAATGAGAGCCAGTGGTAAAAGTTTTGCGTGGCCCGGGAAATTTCCTCTGGATCGTTAAAATAGTGCGATAGACCCAACCA
>CAXNEV010000224.1:0-6402 GCA_964200925.1 Candidatus Latescibacterota bacterium
AAAAATCCCTCTATCGATATACTCTTGTGCAAGCATATTGGCTTCTTCATCAAGATCCAGAACGGACACCCCTTTTACCAGAACTTCCATGTTGTATCTAAATATACTTTTTGTTTGGCCATACAGAAACAATATCATTTTGAAAAGCAAGAAGCAAGATTGTTCTTTTTCGCCCATTTTGTTTTTTTGCTGTTGGCGTATAACTTACGTGATTGTCGTCTTACAGTAAAAAGATAGACAGTTCTATTTCATGCAGAACGGGAAATATTTACTGGAAAAAGACTGACGATGGAAATGAAAATATGGAACATGCAAACGCGCTGAATAAATCATACAAAATATGGCCTTGTAGATATGTAAAGTCAAGTTTTCGCTCATGTTATATTTTATGCTGGCATTTCTGCTTGACGGTTTTCCCAATGGTGGATATTATCTGTCTGGTTTTGTTGCCGAATGTTTGAACACAAGGCTGTGATGTGCTTGGTTTTTACATGCAGATGTATCCGAGGTGTGTATGCGAGTTGCCGTGGAAGAATTGCGCACATTGTGTTTGCAGGTTTTAACGTCGCGAGATTTTGGCGATGAGGATGCACACATTGTGACGGATATTTTGATGGAATCCGAGTTGCGTGGGAAAGAAACCCACGGTTTGATTCGTTTGCCGGGCATCTCGGAGCGCATTTCCAAAGGGGGGCGCAAGCCGATGATCCTGGCCAAAGATGGCCCGGCCTATGCGCTGGTGGATGGACAGGAAAATTTGGGTTATCTGGTGGCCCATCGGTGTGCGCGCACAGTGATTGGCAAAGCAGACCGCACCGGGGTGGGGGTGGTGGGTGGCAACAATACGGGGCATTGCGGTATGTTGGGTTATTATGCGTCGATGATTGCCGATGCCGGGCTAGTGGGGCTGGTGATGTGTGATACCAGCCCGCGCGTGGTTCCCTGGGGCAGCACGGAACCCGTTTTGGGCACCAATCCCATTGCCGCAGGGTTTCCGGCACCCGATGGGCAAATTCTGGTGGATTTGTCTTCGGCGGCCATCACCAGTGGCGATATTTTGATGGCGTTAAAAGAGGGCAAAGACATTCCGGCGGGCAAAGTGCTTGGGCCAGATGGCAAAGTGACAACCGATCCGGAAAAAGCGCGTCGGGGCGGGGTGTTGCCCTTTGGAGAACACAAAGGATATGCGTTGAGCGTGATGATTCAGTTGTTTTCCGGGGCTTTGCTTAATGCCGCGCCGGTGCCACAGGCGGGAAAAAATTATGGCATTTTTATGCTGGCCATTTCCCCGTCGAATTTTATGGATGAAGAAGAGTTTTTGTCGGGTGTGGGCGAACTGGTGGCCCGGATCAAAGGCGCGACGCGGGCTTTGGGTGTTGAAGAAATTCTCGTGCCGGGCGAACGTGCGTTTCGCGAACGGGAAAAGCGATTGCGAGAGGGAATCGAGATGGATATTGAATTGATGGCGGTTTTGCGGAGGTTGGTGAGATGAAAAAACTGGTTTTGTTTGATATCGACGGCACCATTATGAATACCGATGGCGGTGGGGCCTTGTCGTGTAAGGCCGCACTGGAGCTTGTGTTTGGTCGGGCGGTGCCGCTGGACAATTATACCATGAGCGGTAAAACGGATACGCAGATTGTGATCGAGTTGATGGAACGCGTGGGGGTTTCTCGCGAAGAAACGATGTCCCGGCTGGATGACATACACAATCATTATATTGCCTGTTTATCCACAGAAGTCACCGGGTGGAATCCGGAGGTATGCCTGGGCATTCCCGAATTGCTGGAGCGGTTTTCACACATGCCCGATGCGGTGCTGGGTTTGTTGACGGGCAACATTCGCCGGGGGGCCGAAGTGAAACTCAATCGGGTAGGGCTGTGGTCTTATTTTCAAACAGGGGCTTTTGGCGACCGTGCTCCTGAGCGGCGTTTGTTGCCCGATCTGGCGCAACAGGCTGCCCTGGAAAAAACCGGGCGCAAGTTTGTCGAAAAGGAGATGGTGATTATTGGCGACACGCCCAATGATATTCTGTGTGGCCGCCATTTAAATGTCAAATCCATTGCAGTGGCCACGGGTTCATTTGGCGTTGATGCGTTACAAGCATACCAGCCTGACTATTTGTTTGACGATTTAAGCGATGTAAATCGGGTGATTGAAGCGGTGATGGCGTAAGACAGTCGCGAGTCATGGGTCAAAAGTCAGAAAACCAAAAGCAGTCGTGAATCTGGACTTTTAAAAGACAATCATGACAATGGGGTTGGGCGGGGGACTCAGGGCTCGTGACTCTGGACTTTTAATTGTTGACAGGCGTATGTTCGTTGGCTACTTTTTACATCTCACAAGGGTAGAGGCGCAAACCATCATCAGTATCCGGTTTCAGGGGGCGAACCCACAGGGTCGATGAAAGGGATGGTTTGCCGAAGTTCTCGTCTGGTTTGCCCCGGACTGGGGCTGGTTCTGCGGATAAAATCTGTCGAACTGTCACGGAAACCGTTTCCGTGGAGCGCTCTCTTGTATCGCAAGATCTTTGCGGCCTGTTACAGCCGGCGATGCCTCTGACCCTTTGGTATGGACGCCGGTTTTTTTTATTGGGGTTGATTGCTGGAGGTTTATCCCACCAGCCCCCAGCAACCAGCCTCAAAGGATGCGGTAAAGATCGACATTAACCTCAGGAGGTTTTTCATGTTAAGCGGATGCCACACCGCGCTTATTACCCCGTTTGCTGCTGATCGAGGGCTGGATCAGGAAGGGCTGGAAAAACTGGTGGCGTTTCAAATTTCCGAAGGCATTGATGGGATTTTGGCCTGTGGTACAACGGCAGAAAGCCCCACGTTGAGTGCCGATGAGCAAAATTTGATTACGCGAGTGGTTTGCGGGCAGGCCAAAGAGCAATGCCGGGCCATTGCAGGGGCTGGCAGCAATTCAACGGCAAAAACGCTGAAAGCTGCCGAATTTGCTGCACAGGTTGGGGCCGATTCAATTTTGCTGGTTGACCCCTATTACAATGGGCCGAGTTCTCTTGAAATTCGCAAAGAATATGTTGAGCCTGTGGCCAAAGCATTTCCCGATCTGGATATGATTCCCTATGTTATTCCGGGGCGTTCGGGCACAAAGCTGTTGCCTGAAGATTTGGGTGTGTTGTTTGGCGATTATAAAAATGTGAATACCGTGAAAGAAGCCACGGGTGATTTGAGCAATATGGCGCGCACGCGCGAATGTTGCGGCCCCGAATTTTCGATTATGTCAGGAGATGATGACAAAACATTTGCCATGATGACCGATGCTCGGATCGCGGCAGATGGTGTGATTTCGGTGATGTCGAATGTGGCTCCCGGTGCGGTGACAAAAATGGTGGAGGCCCTCAGGGACGGGGATATGGCCCAGGCCGAGCGATTGTTAAATGCGCTCAAACCCCTGTTTGGCATGGTGGGGGTGATTTCAGAAGAACAAACGAGATTTGGTTCCACACAGGTGAAATCGCGCAACCCCGTGCCAGTGAAAACGATGATGAATATTTTGGGAATGCCGGCCGGCCCCTGTCGCCAACCGCTGGGCAAAATGAACAAAACCGGGCTGGAAATGGTGCTCAATATTGCCCGGCAGGTGCAAAAAAACAGCCCGGAAGTGTTTGCGCCCATTGCCGCTTTTTTTAAAGTGGATATTGACCGGCGTCTCAACGATGCGTCTGTTTGGAATGGATTGGCTTATTAACAACGCCCCATTTCTACGTGAAACATGCAGGACCGGAGACGCTTTTTCCGGTCCTTTTACATTTGGAGTAAAATATGATTCGAGTTGCCATTTGTGGTATTGCGGGCCGGATGGGTGGGCGAATTGCCCAGTTCACGTTATCGGCAGAGGGGCTGAATTTGTGCGGTGGGGTTGAATATGCGGGCAGTCCGGTGATTGGCAAAGATATAGGCGAGGTGATTGGCAGTGCACACCAGGGTGTGCAGGTGGTGGATGATTTGTCAAAAATAGTGAATCAGGTGGATGTGGTGGTGGCTTTTACGGCACCGCCAGATGGTACCATTGCGGCTGCCAAAATTGCTGGAAAGGCCGGTGTGCCCATGGTGATTGGTTCAACGGGATTGTCGCCCAATCAGCGCAAAGACATGCTGGATGCATTAAAAAATGTGGGGTGTGTGTTTGCGCCAAATTTCAGCGTGGGGGTGACGGTGCTGGTAAAACTGGTGGAAGAAGCGGCGCGCATTTTAGGCAATGAGTATGATGGGGAAATTGTGGAAGCGCACCATCGGTTTAAAACCGATGCCCCGTCGGGTACAGCGCTGGCACTGGCCGAAGCGGTGGCGCGTGGGTTTGATCGCAATTTGCAAGAAGTGGGTGTATATGGCCGCCACGGCGTTACGGGTGCACGCACACAGGAAGAAATTGGAATTCACGCGGTGCGCGCAGGCGATATTGTGGGGGAACACACGGTGATGTTTGGGGGCATTGGGGAAACGGTGCAACTGGTGCATCGGGCACAAAGCCGGGATACTTTTGCCGTTGGGGTTATTCGCTCGGTGCGGTTTGTGGCAAAGGCCCCGGCCGGGTTATATGATATGCGCGATGTGTTGGGGATTCGGTGAAAACAGTGCAGCGTGCAGCAGATGCGACCCGCCGGGTCGTTCGAACATGCCAGCGGCAGAATGCACCGGAAAGATGGGGGTTTTAATTGCTTGTGTGATCGGTTAGATTGGATATATTAAAGACGAATAGGGTGTTTTATTTTCTCTTGGTTGAAGGAGGCTGTTTATGGTTTATGATGTGACAGAAGCATTTCGGGCCGGGCAGACGCTGGCGGTGGCAGATCGGGTGCTGATTGATCCAGAAACGGGTGCGCTGGTTGGGCGTGTGGATGCGCTGATAGATGCCATTTTCAAAAGTGGTGTCTCGGCGGATATGGTTTGCAAAACCTTGATTCAACTGGGCATGAATTTTGTTGGACGCGATGCCGAAATTGTCGGTTATGGCGACGCTGAAATTAGCGCGGCCCTCGCTCGCGTGTTGAAAGCTATTGATGGGTTGAGCGGTGCACAGGTTATGGCAATGGGCAAAACGGTCGATGCCATTTTGGCCGATATGAAATCGGTTAATTTGGCCGATAGTTTGTCGGGTTTGTTGGCCGAGCGCATCCAAAAAGACCTGAACAGGGGGCAAGTTGGGCGGTCATTTTTGGAGTTGTTGAAGAAAAATATGCGCAGCGGCATTTACTGGCACATGATTGGCGAAAATGTGTGCAAATTTGGAAATGATTTTGCACGGGGCCTGGAATATTTGCGGCATTATGGGTTTTGCCAGGTTTCGACCAATCCGGTGTTGGCGGCCAAAGCGTTTGACGAAGATCCGTCACTGGATGACGAATTAAAAACCGAAGTGGCCAAACACGATGACTGGAAGGCCAACCCGGAAGCGCATGCCGATGAAATTGTGATGGCGGCCACATTGATTGCGCTGTGGCCCAATTTGTCCATTTTTAGACCGCTGGCGCTGCATACCAAACTCAAAGATTATATGGTGAGTTTTCAGTTGAATCCGAATATTGCCGACCGGGCCGATGAAAGCATCGAAGATGCCCGCAATGCCTATCAAATAGCCAACAATTTTATTAAAGGTTATGACAGGTTGCTGGGGCTTGGCAACAAATCGGGTTTGTTGGATCCCAACATTGTTTTCAAAGTGGGCGCCAGCCACGAGGCGGCCCGCAAGATTACCACCGTGCTCAATGGGGATGGCATTGGCACCAATAATACGGTGGTTTATACCGTGGCGCAGGAAGTGCAATTGATTTTAGATGCTTTTGAAGGCAAAGCCAAAGCGGCCAAAACCGGCAAAGCGGTGGTTCGCACGTATGAAACAAATATGGGCGGTCGGTTTGTGAGCCATTTGCGAGAAGTGGAAGCCGAGAAGCTGTTTGGCGCGGTGGCCCAAAAGGCGGGTGAATCCCGTGCCAATGAATTGCTGTCTGAACTGGCGGTCGGCTTTAAACTTGCCGTGCCTGCCGGGTCGGTGGCCCAAAAGGCACAAGCTCTGTGTTCTTTTAAATATCTCAAGACACTGGAGCACCCGGTGGTATTAAAAGCAGCAGAACTTGTGGGCCAATCGGCTGCGGCCATTCGGCAATTGGAAGCCGATTTGAAAAAGGGCGGAACGCTTGTGGCCCGCCGGGTGTACTGGGTTTTTTACGCACCGGAAAATCGGCCCAAGTGGATTGCCTATTTGTCGAAAACACACGGCATTTCAAAAGACCAGGCCCAATGGATTCTGGAATCGATGGATGTGTTGCCCGCATCCAAGCGCGTGCCCGATGACACGTTGCATGCTTTGGGCAAAATGAATATGTGCCATACCGAATTCCCCAATCATCAACGCGCCGTGCAGTTGACATCGGAAGCA
>CAXNEV010000225.1:0-6381 GCA_964200925.1 Candidatus Latescibacterota bacterium
AGCGGCCAGGCGGTGATCGGGGGCTTCGCCGTTGAGAATGGCCGATACACGATCTATATCCTGTTGCAATGTGGCTGGTGGTGTGAATTGGAATGCCTGGGCATAGTGGGCATAGGCATCCTGTGCGTGTTGATATGAAATGTAGGCGTCATTGAGTTCACCCGTGGCTTCGTAAAACAAGCCGGTCATGTAGTGAATAAAGGCATCGTTTTTGTAGGTTTTTTCGCCGTTGTGAATGGCATACTGGGCGAGTTTTAAATTGGCTTTGCGACATTCGACCAGGGCATCTTCGGGCATGTTTAAGCGCCAGTAATTGAGGGCGCGGTAATAATGCACGGCGACCAGTTCATAACTTTCCCCGCGGTATTTGCGCACGGCATCGTTGGTGACAAGGGCGGCGGCTTCGCGAGAGACCGATTTGGTGTAGAGCTGATCGGCCAATCGTTCGGCATCAGCAAAATAGCGGTTGGACACTTCGTAACGGCCCTGATGGTGTGCAATTAACCCGTTTTCCAGCAGATACAGGAGGCGGTTGCCCCCTTTTTGGGCGTTGTTGAGTTGGGCCAGTGCGCCGTCGTAATTTTGCCCACTCAAATGCGTGCGAAAATCACCGGTAAATTGTGCATAGGTGGTGCAGCCGGTTAAGGTGGCGCAAAGGGTAAGGCCGATGAGTATATGTATAAAGTATGTCACTGTTTTGATCCATTGGGTGTGCAGGATATCCAGTTACCCGATTGGATCGCAAGTATTGTGCCAAATCTGTTGATTGTTGTAACTTATTGTTGTATAATTGGATATGCTGGAATCATCTCGCGTATGGAAGCGTATTGATTTTGCACCTGTGTGAATTTTATCAACAATTTGAGGCCCATATGCCCCTCGTTTTAATTGTCGATGACGATTTTGCAATTCGCGATGTGCTGCGCGAAATTGTAACGCTTTATGGGTATAAAGCCACAACCGCCGATTCGGCCAAAGAGGCTATGACAATACTCACAAAAGAGAAGATTGATCTGATATTTCTGGATATGCAAATGCCCGATATTACAGGCGATCAGTTTCTCGATTTTATTCGCAAAAAGGGATTTCAAACACCCGTGGTGGTGGTGTCGGCCCATGTGGATAAAGAGGTCGCACGCCGCCTTGGGGCGGTTGGCATCAACGGCATTATTACCAAGCCGTTTCTGGTGGAGCGGGTGATTGATGTAATGAACCGCGCACTGGGAATTGAAGGGAAACCATGAACGGATGACTGTGTTTTGTCACCGATGCACAACTGAAAGCCAGATACGAGAAAATTTATGTTCAATTCAATGAGGAGGGCGCGTAATGGCGAAACAACGCAAAGGAATTTCGCCCAGGCTGAAACGCCGGAAACGCACCAGTGATCGATTTCAGGTTGTACCAGCAAATGTGGACAATCTTTTCGACCGTGTTGTTGCCATTCTTGATGCGGCTCGAATTGCTGTTGTGCGATCCGTAAACAACCAGATGGTGCTAGCCTATTGGCACATCGGGCGAGAGATCGTCCACACCCTGCAAGGCGGAGACGACCGGGCCGAGTATGGACAACGCCTGATTGAAGAACTCTCCAAACGTCTCACCGCGCAATATGGGCGGGGGTTTTCATCCACCAATCTTCGCTATTTCCGAAACTTTCATCAAGTCTATGCCGACCGAATACCAGAGATTCGCCACATGACATGTGGTAAATCTGATTCCAATACCACGGCCAGTGGAGTATTGCAAGATCTCGCGCTTGCCGTGGAAGATCGCGATCCCATGTGCGGTTTTTCACCCTTGCTGGGATGGTCTCACTATCGCGTGTTGATGTCTATCGAGCATCCTGCCGAGCGATTTTTTTATGAGATTGAGGCTGAGAAAGAGGGATGGAGCGTGGAGCATTTGACGCGCCAGATACACACGATGCTTTTTGCCCGTTTGCTGAAGAGTCGCGACAAAGTTGGTGTGATGGAATTGACCCGTGAGGGCCAGGAAATCCGCAAATATTGCGTACCCGAATTACTGCCCCTTTAAAACTTCACAGTGGAGAAGGCGCGCCGCCAGTCGTGTAACAACGTGTGTCTGATCCCTTCCATTCTTTATCCAACATGACCGCGCTTGATGGGTTGACAGCGAGAAAATTATTTTCAATTCAATGAGGAGATTTTGAACAAAATAGACAATAACCCAAATGAGCTTTTATAAAACACCAGGCAAAAATATCGTTTCTCACAACACTTTGGCAAAAGCTAAGGTGTTTTTTTTTGCCCGAAAAAATTGGTATAAAATTTGCGAATTTTTTAACTGTTGGAACAGATACGTGTTTCAAACACGAAAATATGATCTGCTTCCAAATGGTCAAAAAAGAAGGCTGACATCATGTTCGGTGATCGCGACACCATCACATGATGCACTTCTTCAAACCCGATATTTTTGGTCATAGGGTCTTCATCTCAATGCCAAGAACATCATCTTGTTGACACAAAGAAAGGGGTAAGATATGACTGATTATATGATGCACTTCTTATGATATGAGTGCTTCGTTTGAAGTATAGGAAGATAAACTGATTTGTTTGTTGATCTGTGTCTCTTAAAAATGACAGGAGGACGTTATGTCTGCAATTGCCGCTTTTCCCAACCGCGTTATCACTGTACCAAAATGCGCTTTTATTTCTTGTTCACGCCTGCCTGTTAAGCAGGAAATTTTGGATCAGAAAACAATGGGAGAAATTTCGGGCGAAGGATTTTGGATGGCAGTCGCTGTTGGAGTCTCAATTTATGCGGTTACTCATCCACAGGAAGCAGTGACAGCGGTAGATTGGTACACAGACAGAATTTCAGAAGGAGTAAACTTTGTTGGCAATGCAGTTAATTCCTTGACGTCTGGCGTTGCTGAAGGTATGACCAATTGGGGTTATTAAAAGGGATGTGAAATGAAAAGTGGGTATCGAACGGAATGATTCAGTCGGTTCGATACCCACTTTTACAGAGACAATTTTGCCTTGACGGAAAGTTAAAATTGAAGAAAATTGCAAAATCCCTTTGTTGACGGGCATTTTTTCTGGAGCATCAACATGGTATGTGTAAAACTGAATAAACTGTCCATATTTGCCTGTGCAATGATCCTGTTATTTTTAACGCTTGGTGTGTCAGGGCAAATAATCCCCTCCGTTCTTGAAGATCCCAATGCCGCAAGTGAAGGTCGCTGGAAATCTCTGGGGCTGTTTTGCTTGTTTGTTATTTTGCATGAAGGGTTACATGCGGCTGCCGCGTGGCATTGGGGGAAAGTGCCATTACAAGCGATACATGTAGGGTTTAAATGGCAATGGTTGATTCCCTATTGTCATTGCAAAGTGCCATTGAAGATGAACGTGTATCGACGGGTTTTGATTCTTCCATTTCTGATTACGGTTCCCATAGCCGCTTTAATCCTTTGGTTGAGTCCATCATTCTGGATGCTTGCGCTTTTTGGGCTCATGGTGTCGGCTTGTGCAGCGGATTTGATGATGTTTTTCAAGCTTCGTTCTTTTGAAGATAACTTGTGGGTTCAAGATCATCCCTTTGAACCGGCTTGCAATATTTTTCTTGAACAGACAAATGGGGTTATCACAGACAAATCCAATGTGGAGGGAAAAAAGCTTTAATAGAAAGCCCTCTGTCGGTACCGGGGGCTTTGGGCTTTTGAGGAGGAAGCTGAGTGAAGATTGGTTAGCGGGGTTGCACTTTGTAGTTTTCAATGAAGAGCACATCCACACCGCCGCGAAGCATTTCCTGGATGGCGTCGTGGGGATGGCACACAATGGGTTCTTCGTGTTTGTTGAAGCTGGTGTTGATGCCTAAGGCCAGGCCGCTTTTGGTTTTGTAAGCTTTGAGGGCGTCGTAAACGTATTTGTTTTCGGTTTGGTTGACAATTTGCGGGCGCGCGGTGCCGTCTTTGTGGACGATGCCGGGCGCCATTTTTTTGCCAAAGTCGGTTACGTCAAAACACAGGGTCATAAACCGGGCGGGCAGGCGTCCGGCGTCAAAGTTGTGGAAATATTGCGGGGCATCTTCTTCCAGGATGATGGGTGCAAAGGGCATAAATTCGGTGCGTTCGAGGCGTTTGTTGAGCCAGTCCATCATGGTGGAGTCGGTGGGTTCGGCCATAATGGTGCGATGCCCTAAAGCGCGTGGGCCATATTCCATGCGGCCATGAAACAGGCCAATGACCTGTTTTGAGACCAGACAATCGGCAATGGCGTTGGCGGTGTCTGTGCACGTTTCGACTTTGACGGGATATTCTGCGAGCGTTTTTTGAATGATGCTGTCGCTGATGGCATTGCCCCAAAAAACGTTGGTGATGGCTTTGGATTGTAAGCCGATTTTGCGCGCGGTCACATCCAGTGCAGAACCTACCGTGACGCCGCCGTCACCCATGTGGGGGTGAATGAAGATGGCATCCACTTCGGGTAGGGCGAGAATTTTTTGATTGAGGCGCACATTGGCAAACGTGCCCCCGGCAAGGGCCACGTTGCGCAATCCGGTTTTTCGGGCCGCGGCCTGTATGACGCCGCACATGGTGTCTTCGAGCACTTTTTGTGCGCCGTAGGCAATTTGTTCGATGGTGAAGGGTTCCAGTGCTTTTTTGAGGGCGTGATACGCATCGCCAAAAAGCAGGTGTTTTTTGTTGACAAAACACAGCCGCTCCGGGTCGTAGCCATAAAATTCTGACAACACGCGATGGGCTTCTTCGCTGACGGTATAAGCGGCCAGGCCGGTGATTTTTCCGCCGTGTTTGATGGGATTAAATCCACAGATGTAGGTGATGAGAAACCAGAAATTGCCGGGTGAATGCACACGTGGCCATTCAGACAGGACGTTTAAGTGTCCATTTGCACCTGTATAAATGCTGCCGGCCAGGCCGTCGCCGCCGCCGTCGGCGGTGACGATGAGGGCGTTGTCAAAACCGGAGGTATAATAGGCCGATGCCGCATGGCTGCGGTGGTGATCCACATAGTCAATGTGGGCATTGATGCCGTGATCGTGCAGGGCTTTTTGCAGGCATTGTTTGTTTTTGCTGATGAGGCTCAAAATTTGTTTTGATGCTTTGACAAAGGCGCGCGATGCGGTTACCGGACCGAGTAAACGCGTGGCTCCGGCAAAGACACTCTGGAAGATGTTGGTGTCGTCGATGTCGGTGTAAATGGGATAGTCTTCGGTTTCGACCATCGCCTGAAAACCCACGCTGACATGGTCAATTTCACCGGGTTTGATGCCTGTGGTTTCAAGCAAATTGCGCAACGACAGATAGGGAAATCCAAAGTGCAGTTTTTTGCGCGAGAAGCGTTCTTCATTGGCAGCATATATGGTTTGGCCATCTGAAAGCAAACAGACGCCCGCATCTTTGCCGTCGTGAATGCCGAGGATGTTCATGGCGCGGTTCCTTTTTGAAAATTTTTAATTTGGCCCTGTGATGGTTCCATGCATTGTGCTTCGGGTACAAAAGGTGCAGGCTTCTTGCGCCTGGTGCCATCGAGATTGCGTTTGTGGAAGGCCATAGCCATCAAGCCATCGATGACGTGATAATAACATTCTTTTTGTTTTTCCCAGGTATGGGGCGCAAAGGCTTTTTGGGCGCGTGTGACCATGTCCTGGCGTTTTTGGGGATTGTTGTAGAGCGCAATAATTTGTTCGGCCAGTTGCTGGGGATTGTCGTGTGTATAATAGGCCACTTCTTCGCCAGTGAAATAGGCTTCTACGGTGCCCACGCGCGACACAATTGACGGCACGTTCATCGCCACGTATTCCAGCAGTCGCACGGGCAGCATCACGGTATCGACAAACAGGTCTTTTTTGCACGGAACCAGGCCGATGTGGGCGCGGCTGATCAGGCCGGGGATTTGTTCAACGGGCACCCGGTCGTGCAATCGCACACAGGGGGTCAGATTGTTTTGTTGAATGAATGTTTTGAGTTCTGCAATGTATTTTTCTTCGCCGTCGCCATAGATGTCGAGTTCGAGTTCGGGGATGTGCTGTTTGGCAATTTTAAATCCTTCAAGGGCCACATCGAAACTGTAGCGGCGCAAAATTTGACCGTGGTGGAACAACCGGAAAACACCAGTGGAATCAGACGCCCCGGATCCGATTGGGGTGAAATAACGGGGATCCGGGGCGTTCATAACGACCTCTATTTTGCGGGCTATGGGATTCCGCGTGAGAAAGAGGTCGCGGATGTTTTTGTTGACGGTCAAAACGGCGTCGGCATAGGCCAAACTGAGCCGTTCGGCCAGGCAAAGCAGTTTGAAGGTGCGGCTTTTTTCGGAAATGCCGTAGAGCGAGACAAACAGTTCGGGGGTGATGTCGTGCATGTCGAGCAAAATGCGGGCACCGAACAGTTTG
>CAXNEV010000226.1:0-6347 GCA_964200925.1 Candidatus Latescibacterota bacterium
CCTGCCGAGATGATGTGGGACGATTCGCTTGGGGCTGGTTTGCAGATGGCGCTGTTTGATGCGGCGGGCAAATTGGCAGAGGTTCCGGTGTATCGGCTTTTGGGGGCAAAATGTCGCGACTGGTGTGCCATTTCGTTTTGGGATCACGATATGTCACCCGAAAAATATGAAACCGAGGCCAAAGTGGCTGTTGAACTGGGATATACGTGTATCAAGATCAAAACGCGGCCCTGGTTTGATGTGCGAGAAACGATTCGGCGCATCAGCGCGGTCACGCCCGATCATTTTCGCATTGATGCCGATTGGAATGCCTTTCTCAACAATGCGTCCAATGCATTGCCCTTGTTGCGCGAACTGGAAGAGACGTTTCCAAAGATCAAGATTTTTGAAGATCCCATTGCGCGTCACGATGGGTCTGGCAATCACTTTTTGCGCGGGCAAATTCAAACGGCCATTGCGCATCATTACGGGGCAATTGGTGCGCGTGAGGGCCTTGAAATGGGCGGGGTGTGTGATGGGTGGGTGATCGGCGGCGGGGTGTCGCAGATTATGCAGCAGGCAACCACAGCGGCTTCTCTCAATATGCCATTTTTTCTGCAAATGGTTGGGGCCGCACCCACCACCGCGCTGTCTTTGCATTTGAGTGCGGTGCTGTCGCATGCCCAATGGCCCACCATTACCTGCCATGAACTTTACGAACACAGTTTGTTGACCCAGCGCATGCCCGTGCTTGAAGGTTATGCGCGTGTTCCTGAAAAACCGGGGTTGGGCATTGACCTGGATGAAAATGCCATTGAGAAATACCGCGTTGACAAGGCCAACCACACGTTGCCACGGCGTTTGATTCGCGTGACACGGCCGGGCGGCGTTCACATCTATTTTGCCAATTCTCAGCAAAAGTGGGTTTTTTATGGGCATGGCAATCAGCCGGTAGATGAATGGGGTTGTCGCACAGACTTGTTGGACGATGACGGTTCAACAGAATTTGCCGATTTGTTTGCACACGCAAGCCAGTCGCCTGTGGTGACACGCGATTGAGAAGGTGAGATTTGATTGGAAGTGGGTATCTCTTGATCTAACACCGTATGCAAAGGAACCGATATGATTGTCGATACGCATGTTCATATCTGGGAAATGTCTGACAAATATCCCATTGGCCCCACGTCGCCCACATGGAACAGTTATCCCGATGAACCGGGCACGGCCGAAGAGTTGCTGGCCGATATGGATGCCAATGGCGTGGATTGGACGGTGCTGGTGCAAACCAGTTGGTCCACCTGGGACAACGGGTATATTGCCGATTCTGTGGCCCAATATCCCAATCGATTTATTGGCCATGGGCTGCTTGATCCGTTACATCCCGACAATGCCCGTCAGGCGCGATACTGGGTTCGGGAACGCGGGCTGGTGGGATTTCGGTTTCATCCGATGTATTATCCCGATCAAAAAATTTTGCTCACCAAACAGAACGAACCTCTTTGGGAAGAAATTGCGGCACTTGGGGCGGTGATCCAGTTTCATTTTCGGGCGGCATTTGCCGATCAGGTAGATGCAATTGCCAAACGCTGTCCGCAAAATATTTTCATTCTGGATCACATGGGGTATCCCTCAGTTGATAAAGATTTATCGGATTACCAACCGATCCTCAATCTGGCAAAACACGACAATGTGTTTTTCAAACTTTCCGATGTGGCCGGGCGGTCGCGTTGTGCTTTTCCATTTGAAGATGTTCATCCTTTTATTCGGGCGGCTTTGAATGCATTTTCGGCACAGCGCATGATGTGGGGCACGGGTTATCCGGGCCATCATCGCCAAAAACACAAGTGGCTTCCATTGTCTGATGAATTGCGCATGATCAATGAGGGTCTGTCCTTTCTTTCCGATGTACAAAAAGAGCGCATTTTGGGACAGACCGCACAGGAGATATGGGATCTTTAGGGTTCATCCAGAAATAACTGTGACAAATCAGCGAATCAGCGAATCAGCAGATGCTCGCGCAGCGAGTAAATTCCCGAAGGGAATGCACCGAAGGTGCCCCGCTGATCACGAGCGAAGCGAGTCATCAGCAGATTCGTCTTTCAGGCATGGGAGGTGCTCGTGTTGTCTGGTTTTGAGGAAATTTGGATATGATGGATAAAGGCAAGCCGCATGCAGGTTCTCATGCTGTTTCTGCTGCCGGTGAGCGCCCTGTGACATGGCGTGCGGTGTTTTTGGGCATGGTGTTTGTGGTGGTTGTTGATGTGTTTATGATTTATACCGAGTATGCGGTTCAGGCTTCTGCAAACAATTACAGTCATTTTCCGATTTATGTTTTTGCGGCTTTTTGCCTGTTGATTTTGCTCGTGTTGCCCCTCTTGTACAGGCTGACCGGTCGCATGGTGTTGTCCCGTTCCGAGGTGTTTCTGATTTTGATTATGGGCATGGTGGCCGGGGTTGTGCCCAGCAATGGCCTGGTGGGATTTCTGGTGGTGGTAATTGCCACGCCTTTTTATTTTGCCACGCCGGAAAATGGCTGGGCCGATATTTTGCACGGGCATATTCCCGCCTGGATTGCGCCTCGAGATGCAGAGGCGATGCGCGGTTTTTTTGAAGGGTTGCCGCCGGGTGCAGATAGTCCCTGGGGGGCTTGGGGGGTGCCGCTTTTCTGGTGGACGTGTTTTGCCGTGGCCCTGTTTACACTTTGCGCTTCGATTTCGGCCATTCTCAACCGACAGTGGGCCCAACACGAACGTTTGCCGTATCCGCTGATCAGCGTGGCCGTTGATTTGACCGATGGAGAGAAGGGGCGATTTTTTTTGCCGGATATTTTGAGGAACAGGGGGTTCTGGGCCGGGTTTGTTTTGTCTGTGGGATTGTTGGGATGGAATATGATCGGTTATTTTTCGGTGGGTTTTCCAACCATCCCGTTAGAGGGGCGCACTTTTTCTATTGGACGAGGCTTTCCGTCTATTTTGACCAAGATCAATTTGTTTGTCATCGGGTTTGCCTATTTTGCCAATTTGGATGTGCTGCTGAGCATCTGGGTTTTTCGTTTGCTCTACATTTTGCAGATCGGCACTTTTGAGCGTTTGGGATATATTACCGGGGGCAATGAGGATCAGTGGTCTTATGGCCTTGCCGGATGGCAGAGTTTTGGCGCGCTAACGGCCATGGTGCTCTGGGGTTTTTGGATAGCGCGGCGGCATTTGACAGATGTGGTTCAAAAGGCTTTTGATAGTCGCCATGTGTTTGACGACAGCCGGGAGATGATGTCTTCACGTACGGCGCTTGTCGTGTTGTTTTTGAGCGCGGGTTTCTGCATCGCATGGCTGTATCAGGCCGGTATGGCCATGACCATGATTCTCGTTTACGGGGCGGCCTCAGGCATTTTGTATATCGGCATTGCGCGCATTGTGGCCGAGTCTGGATTGCTCTATGTGCGCGGGCCGATTTCCGCGCAAGTTTTCAGCCTCTATATGCTTGGTTCGGGAACGCTTGGTTCGGTTACGGCTATGGGGTTCACTTATACGACGATTTCACAGGGCAAAGGGCTGTTTATGTCTGCGCTTGTGCAAATGGCTCGTTTGAGAGATTTTGTAACGGGAAACCGAAAGTATGTGTTGGGGGCGGTTGCGCTGTCTTTTGTTGTGGCTCTGTTCACGTCGCTGGTGACCACGCTTTATCTGGGTTATATGTATGGCACGCAGAATTTCAACACATGGCATATCCGCGCAGGTGGGCTGTGGGTATTTAACGATACGGCAGGCAAGATTCTGTCGCCTTTTTCAACAGATTGGCAGCGGATCAATTTTTTTGGCCTGGGTGCTGTGGTGATGGGAGTGCTCACGCTGTTGCGATATCGATTGCCCTGGTGGCCTTTGCATCCCATTGGTTTCACGGTGGGGTGTACGTATTTTACACAAAGGACCTTTGTGGCGGTTTTTATCGCCTGGGTTTGCAAATTTCTGGTGCTGCGTTTTGGCGGCATTGCGCTTTATCACCGATCACAGCCGTTTTTTCTAGGCCTGCTGGTGGGTTATGCCTTAAGTGTGGTGCTGTCTGCCCTTGTGGATCTCATCTGGTTTCCCGGTCAGGGGCATTACATTCATTCTGTGTGATAGGAATGAACTTGTCAGATCGCAAGGCAGAATTTTCTTTTTTTATTGGCCGAATCAGGAACGATTGAATCACGGAGAGAGGCGTATGGAAGAGATGCAAAGGAATCGTGCTCAGGTGCTCATAGCCGATGATACAAAAAGCCAGGCTGAAATGCTTCGAAAGAATCTGGTGGATGACGGATATGATATTGCCGTGGTACACACGGGTACTGACGCTCTGGACTATCTCCGCGCCCATCGTCCGGATATCGCATTGCTGGATATTGAAATGCCCGGATTAACAGGTATTGAGGTGTGTCGTCAGATCAAAGACGACCCATCTGTGCCTTTTATGCCTGTGGTTTTGGTGACCGCCCTTGAAGACCCACAGGCCAAATGGGAAGGGTTGAACGCAGGCGCCGATGATTTTCTGAACAAACCGCCCGACATGAATGAATTGCGCGCACGCGTGCGGTCGCTGGTCCGTTCGAAACGCCTGTTCGACGATCTGCAATTGCGCTACCAAGAACTGCAGCAGGCCAATCAGGCGGTCGCCCGCAAAAACACCGAACTCGAACAGCTCAATGAGCAGCAGAACCAGTTTCTGGGGATGGCGGCCCATGATTTGCGCAATCCACTGAATGCAATTATGACCTATAGCGGTTTTCTGCTTGAGGAGATACTTCCCGAAACGAAGGACGAGCGCCGGGAGTTTCTCGAAACGATTCGCCAATCGAGTGAATTTATGCTGCGACTGGTGACCGAATTGCTCGATATTTCCAAAATCAAGGCGGGAAAGCTCTCCCTAAAACTGGAGTCTGTGGATCTGGTCGGTCTGATTTCCCGGTGCGTTTCGCTGAACCGATTGCTTTCGGACAAGAAGGGCATCCATCTGAAGTTCAATCCTCCTGCACAGGCTCCCTTGCTCGTTCTGGATCCTCACAAGATTGAACAGGTGCTCAATAATTTGATTTCCAATGCGATTAAATACTCTCACAGCAACACGCAGGTTGTCGTTAGCCTCACTTTGCAGGAAGGCTCGGTAGATATTCGCGTCCGGGACCAGGGACAGGGCATTCCTGCAGATGAGATCGCTACGCTTTTCGAGCCCTTCAAAAAAACAAGCGTCCAAGCGACAGCCGGTGAAGAAAGCACCGGGTTGGGACTGGTGATCGCGAAGCAGATCGTTGAGGGCCACGGAGGGCAAATTCGCGTGGCAAGCACGGTGGGCAAAGGCAGCACCTTTTCATTCACCCTGCCTGCCGAAGTTTCAAACGCACAGGCCGGAACGCACGATGTGTCAGTTTTGCTGCCGTCCCTTACAATTCTCATCGCCGAGGACAATCCTGTCAATCAGCGCGTTGCCCATCGGTTGCTCGAAAAAAACGGCCATAGCGTTGTGGTGGTCAGCAATGGCGCAGATGCCGTAAATGCCGTTGAGAAATGGCCGTTTGATGCCGTATTGATGGATATCGAGATGCCCAAGATGGACGGCCTGGAAGCAACGCGTCGCATCCGGGAGTCCGGCAATACAGTGCCTATTCTGGGGCTGACGGGGCATGATGGGGTTGATGAACTCGCAAGGGCACAGAAGGCCGGCATGAATGCCTGCCTGACCAAACCCATTCGGCCTCCTCTGCTTTTCCGCACGCTTGCACGCCTTATTTCAAGAGGAAAGCCATGAAGGAAGGCATTTCGGGATCTCAGTGGGTCGGTTTTTGCACCCCATACACGGCTTCATAGTGAGTCCACTGTTTCTAAACACATCATACATAAATCAAGTTACTAAAATTTATAATAAAAATTAAAAAATTTAAATAATTGTAAATTATTAATTTATGATTAAAAATGACCTTGAAGCTGTAAAATTTGTTCTCTATTTTTTTAAATAAGTGCTTGTAAAATTTCTAAAAAACCCTTAATATAAGCCATTGTTTTTGTTAAAAGGTCATTAATAGCCAATGTAAAATTTGGTTTAAATATATATATTTTCAATATTTAAAATTGAAATGTCAGGGTTGTAATAAACAAATAAGTCGGTTTAGGATCGCGGGCGATTGCTTGCGAGTCGGTAGGGGAAATGAAAAGGAATCAAGACCATCAGTTCAAACTGGAAGGGCTTGAACCTGGGGTGATGAACTTTCTCTCAAGCAGAGAGAAGTAATTGATCCGGTTTTTGTTCCTGTTTTTTGAAGTCGGCGAACGCTTCTCGTCGTTTTGCGATAGCGGATTTTCCAAATTTTTCTTTGATCCAGCTACGCACCCGATGCA
>CAXNEV010000227.1:0-6306 GCA_964200925.1 Candidatus Latescibacterota bacterium
GATTGAAGGGGTGATTCTCACCATGTACGATGGACGGCTGAATCTGTCGCGGCAGGTTGCCGAAGAAACCAAAGCCCACTTTGGCGATCGCGTTTACAAAACCGTTATCGGCCGCAATGTCAAACTTGGCGAAGCCCCCAGTTTTGGCAAACCCATTATCCTTTACGACATTATGTCAGCTGGCGCACAAAGCTACATCAACCTGGCCGGGGAGGTTATTCAACATGGCTAAACGCAATGCCCTTGGAAAAGGTTTGGGCGCACTCATACCAGGTGCTGATGATGCCCCTGATGCTGAAACATTAGGCGAAGAAGTTTTGCAGGAAAGCCATCGGGTGATCGACCTGCCCATCCATGCCATTGAACCCAACCCACACCAACCGCGCACTGAATGTGACCCCAAAGCCATCGGTGAACTGGCCCAGTCCATTCGGGAAAAAGGCATCTTACAGCCCTTGCTCGTGCGGCGATTTGGCGAAGGTTATCACCTCATCGCAGGTGAACGCCGTTTTCGGGCGGCCAAACAAGCCAATCTGGGCACCGTTCCAGTTCTGATTATGGATGTGGGCACCGATCAGGAAATGATGGAACTGTCGCTGATTGAAAATATTCAGCGAGAAAACCTCAATCCCGTTGAAGAAGCCAAAGCCTACCGCATGCTGCTCGACGAGTGTTTTCTGACCCAGGAAGAAGTGGCCGAACGCGTCGGCAAAGACCGCTCCACAGTGGCCAATATCCTGCGCCTTCTCGCATTGCCCACAGAAGTGCTCAACGCTTTGCAATCCAACCAGATATCTGCCGGTCATGCCCGGGCACTGTTGTCCCTTGATGATCCGCACCTTCAGGAAGCCATTTGCCAGCAAATCATTTCACAGGGCCTGTCGGTGCGCCGTGTGGAAGCCCTGGTTAAAGCCTATAAAGAGGGCAAAATCGACAAACCCAAACCCGCACAACCAGGCAAAGACGCCAACCTCATTTCCCTCGAAGAAGACTTGCAGCGCCATTTTGGCACCTCTGTCAATATTCAGCGCAAAGGGTCAAAAGGCAAAATTGAAATTGAATTTTACAGCAATGACGACCTCGAACGCCTGCTGGATTTGCTGCGCGGAGACAGATTTTAAATCGTCTATATTAGCAGGCAATGAGCCAGGCAAACTGCTGCCTCAGACTACCAAACTCTTCTGGTTTAAATGAAATCAAATACAGGTAAATCACAAAAGGCCGATTGCGGGTGCAACTGGCCTTTTATTATAGGTTCATTCAATAGTGACATTGACACAGCATGGGCTTTATCCTATCTTGCTTGAGAATGCCTCATATTGTGAAGGAGAAAATTTGTGAAACGGCTTGAAGAGATTTCACTAACAAAAGTTCAGCGCCAGGCGCTTGCTGATCTCGCGAATCGACTCCATAGCAGATTCGATGTGGCCCAGTTGATACTATTTGGTTCTGTTGCTCGTAATGAGACAAACGAAGAATCCGATATAGATTTGCTTATTTTAACATCCCACCCTTTGGATCGGATCAAGCGCCACGAGATCACAGATTTGGTGTGTGAAATAAATCTCGAATATGACACCAACTTCAGTGCGCTGGTAGTAGATCAAAAAAATTGGGAAAACGGACCCGTATCGGTATTGCCGCTGCGCCAAGCTGTGCGAGAAGAAGGCATTCCTGTATGACTGATAGCGATCAACGAAAGCAGGTGGTCTGCTATTGGTGGTACATGGCTGAAGAAAGCCTGGCCTCTGCCCGACGGGAATTTGAAGCAGAGGCCTATATTTTTGCCATCAACCGGCTTTATTATGCTCTGTTCTATGCCGTCAGCGCAACGCTGCTTGAACGGAAACAGCATTTTAAAAAACATACTGGCGTTCGAGCTTCCTTCCATAGAGAATTGATCAAAACAGGACTTTTGGAAATTCGATGGGCAAAACTTTATGACCAGCTTTTCGAAGACCGTCAGGAAGGCGATTATATCGCCCTGATGTCTTTTGACCGGAATTATGTTGAAAACAAACTCGACCAGTGCATTGAATTTTTGAACGATCTTCGCCCTCTGCTCAAGTCGCTCAATGAGGTTTGAGCGGTTCGCGATGGGGAGACTACGATTGTCTGAATTGCCAAACTGTTTGGATATCTGGCAAAACCGATTTACGACGATCAAAAAGAAGCTCTTGATTCAGCCAAAAAATCAGCCCCTGTTCTTTGCGAACTGGGGCTGATTTATGTACCGAAAATCTCCTGTGATTGATTATTGACCAAATGTGGCAGCAAAGATGAGGAAATCGCCGAAGCCGACAGAGTCATCTCCGTTCAAATCGAATTTGCGATGTGAGATTATGGTCGGTAAAAGTGGCATTGCTGCTCAGCAACGGGCAAACGGGCACTGTCCGGGCTTGTTTTATCGACCCGGCCAATGGCACCCATAATGGTATTGATGCGCCCCTGCCCTGTCACACCAACATAAATGAGATGAACCGCATCGCCAATCCTCATCGTGGTTGCAGAAGCCAATTCTTCGGCATCAGGTGCCCCAACATCCCCCCGGCCCAGCAGTTTACAACTCTTGCGCAGCAGCGTTTGCCCATCACTTGCAAGATAAATCTGATACAGCTCGCTGATGCGGGCCACGCCCCCGGAAGCGCGATTGCCCACGCCGCAAATGGCGACATATTCGCCACTGTCGAGCCGGGTAACCGAGGCCGGATCCAACTCATGCCAGATAATCATTCTGTCTGCTTCAACGGCAAACCCTTCTATCGGTGTAAAAACGCCGGCCTTTTGCCAATCCACCGCATTATCTGAAACCCAGATGGCCGAATGATAATCATCCCCACCGCCGTGCAGCGAATAACCCACATATTTTTCCACAATGCCCGCAAACGGATTCCTGCACCATCGAAAATACCCCGTATGTCCATCGCCCACATCCTTTTGCGGATCATAAGAAAGAACCACCGAATCGGCATCGCCGCGAATGCGGACAAAATTTACACCGTCTGTTGACGTGGCCAAAAGCGTGGCCTGGCTATTGTTGATGCCGTTTTTGTGATAGGTCATATACACAGTGCCCTTGATCACATTGGCATGCGGCGTTTCGGTATGCCCATTGCCTTGAACAGCATCCAGAAAAATGGGATTGGACATGGGCTTTTGTACCAGATACTCAAAATTGCCCTCTGCCACAGCCTGATCATATGACTTCCAATTAGCCGCATCTGTTGGCACGCCATTACACACATACAAATAGATGCCGCCTTCGCCTTTGTGGTGATCGGTTGAAAAATACAGGGCATAGTCAAAAGGAAAACCCGCCACATCTGCCATGTCCACCAGTGTGGTATAATAAGGCCCGGGTTCTGGCATGTTTTCGGGACGTGATATCAGACATCCTGTTCTGGCAAATGTAAAATGGCTCATAACGTGTTATTCCTTCTGATTGACCTACCACCATTCTATCTACAAACGGCTTGCAGTGGCCGGGCGATAAAACTCCCTAAAAACCCCAATATGGAACGCCTTCCCGCCCGATTCTGCTCTGCTTTTCGTTTATTGTTTTTCCTGCTCTTTTCAAAAGCGATACAAAAGCAAATTTCCGACGGCAAAATAGGATCCATGATCCGCAATTAAGATACAGAAAACAAGGTCTTTCTTAAACAGAAAATTGATCCTGTCCGTTGTAAAAACGGAGATGGCGTTTTAGGCCTGTTTTGTATATCTTTGCTTTTCTCATGCCACTTCAACAATTTGCTTGAACCTTTGCCCATAGATTGATTCAGGAGACTTTCATGCTTGGAAAAATTTTTGACAAATTTAAAAAGGGCCTGGCCAAAACCCGCGAGGGGATGGTTCAAAAAATTCGCGACGTCATTCGCCGAAAACCCAAACTCGATGATGAAGCCCTGGAAGAAATTGAAGAAATACTCATTCAGGCCGACGTGGGCATGGATCCCACGATGCGCATCATTGACCGCTTGCGCGAACGCATCAAATCGGGCAAAACAGCCGAAAACCCCGAAAATGCCGTTCAGGAATTTCTCGAAGCAGAAATTCGCGACATTTTGCAGTCCGATGGGCAACTCGTTGCGCTTGAAATCACAGCCAAACCTCATGTGATCCTCGTGGTGGGTGTGAATGGCGTGGGCAAAACGACCACCATAGGCAAAATGGCCCAGAAATTTTCCCGCGAAGGCAAGACCGTTTTGCTTGCCGCCTGTGACACCTTTCGAGCTGCCGCCATTGACCAGCTCGACATCTGGGCTTCAAAAACCGGTGCGCATATCGTGCGCCACAAATCAGGTGCCGATGCCGCTTCTGTGGCTTTTGACGCCATCCAGGCGGCAAAATCGCGCGATATCGACATTGTGCTCATCGACACGGCCGGGCGGTTGCACACCAAAGTGAACCTCATGGAAGAAGTTAAAAAAATTCGCCGCGTGGTGGGCAAAGCCCTTGAAGGTGCACCGCATGAAACGCTGCTTGTTCTGGATGCCACAACCGGGCAAAATGCCATTGTACAGGCGCGCCAATTTCATGCGGCCCTTAAACTCACCGGCCTGGTACTGGCCAAACTCGACGGCACGGCCAAAGGCGGCGTGGTCATTGCCATTGCCGACGACCTCCAATTGCCTGTGCGTTTGGTGGGCCTGGGCGAAGGGCCTGATGACCTCAGCGATTTTGATCCCGACGCCTTTGTAAAAGCGCTATTTGAAGAGTGAAGCAGTCGTGAGTCGTGACTCTGGACTCGTGCCTTTCTCACACATTGACGATGACATCAAATTGGGTATATTCATAAAACAACACGTTGGAACATTATTGTTGCGAATGGGAATCGCGCGGAAAATCGGCAGACTGCTTTTTTGAACGGGTTTTGGCATAGTTGACTCCAGCAACACACGCTGTGACCTGCACGTCTTATGGTTGGCACCCTCAGCAATCTCGACGGCACCTGTCCTGAAAATCTGCAACGAGAATAGCCCGGCACAGCGCTCCTATCGACCACAGGGCCAAGTTCGAATTTTTTCAAAAAATGACCTCATCACCTCACGCACCTATTTATCTGGACAACCACGCCACCACCCCGGTTGACCCACGGGTTTTGGAAGCCATGTTGCCTTTTTTCTGTGAAAAATTTGGCAACGCAGCCAGCCGCACCCATACCTTTGGATGGCAGGCCGAAGATGCGGTTGACCAGGCTCGCGAACACATTGCAACCCTCATCAACGCACAACCCAAAGACATCGTTTTTACCAGCGGAGCCACCGAATCGGACAATTTGGCGATTAAAGGTGTTGCCGCCGCGCAAAAAGACCGGGGCCAGCACATCATCACACAGGCCACCGAACACCATGCGGTGCTCGATTCATGCCGGGCGCTCAAACGCCAGGGGTTTTCCATCACTGTGTTGCCCGTCGATTCCGATGGATATGTGCATCCCGATGCGGTGGCCAGCGCCATCACCTCTGATACCATTCTCGTTTCTATCATGATGGCCAACAACGAAATTGGCACGTTGCAACCCATTGTTGAAATCGGCCAAATTTGCCGCGAAAAAAACATCCCCTTCCACACCGATGCCGCCCAGGCTGTTGGCAAATTGCCCATCGATGTGGAAGCTTTAAATATCGACCTGCTTTCTATTTCGGCACACAAACTGTATGGACCAAAAGGCGTGGGCGCTTTGTATGTGCGCAGCCGCCCAAGGGTGCGCCTTGTTGGGCAAATGGATGGTGGGGGCCATGAAAAAGGCATGCGCTCTGGCACGCTCAATGTGCCGGGCATTGTGGGATTGGGAAAGGCATGCGCCATTGCAAAAAGCGAAATGGCCACCGAATCTGCCCGCACCCGTTGTCTGAGAGATCGTTTGCAAAAACGCCTTTTTGAAACCCTCGATCAAATGGTGCTCAACGGCCATCCCGAACAGCGCCTGCCGGGCAACCTCAACATCAGTTTTGGCGCGGTAGATGGTGAAAGCCTGATCATGGGCTTAACAGAAATTGCGCTGTCATCGGGCTCGGCCTGCACGTCGGCATCAATGGAACCTTCTTATGTGCTTAAAGCCATTGGCATTTCCAACGACATGGCCCAATGCAGCATTCGATTTGGCATTGGCCGTTTCAACACCGAAAACGACATCGAACATACCACCCGGCGCGTGATTGAAGAAGTAACCCGATTGCGGAACATTTCACCGAACTACCACCGGAAAAAAATCTGACGTTTCACTTTGGAGTTTTTATGCCAACGCCCAATCAATCTCAACAGCCCCAGCGCATATTGCCCGACGTTAAACACATCATTGCC
>CAXNEV010000228.1:0-6289 GCA_964200925.1 Candidatus Latescibacterota bacterium
TGAATCAACCACACGCAATGCCGTTTGTGTGGATGGGTCAAATTTATTGGGCCCCCCAAACACAAATGGCAAAATGCCATGCCCGCTCATGGGCATGCTATAATAGACCACGCCAGTTTCGGCAATCACCCGAGCTACCCCCAGATAACACAAAAACAATCCCAGCGCAAGCACCACCGCCACCGTCCAGGCAATGCCAACGGCATGCAACCAGCACACCATAAAAACCAGGCTCAGGATCAAACCAAAAGCACAAAAGCGATAAGACAGCATTTCCTGGCTGTCATCAACAGGATGGGAAGGTTTAAACGCTTTTTTGAACACATCCGACACATGGTGACGAGCCATCCACAATCCCCAGATCACCAGTGCCAAAAATGCCCCACCTGCCTGCAAAGACGCGGTGGCATCACTCTTCATATCGCCCTTGCTGCTCAAATTGATGCCAATGCGGCGATACAGCGCAATCTGAAAACAATAGATCAAATAAAACACCCAGATGGAAAACAGCACATCCACATTGGCAAAATAGGCAAACCCAATGGTATAAAAATTCACCGACACATGAATGTGCGGGAAATACATGCCCATGGGCATCCAGCCCCGATAGAGCGAAATGCGCGGAAATCCGGGTGAAAAATAGCTGATGATATTCCAGCAAAAAATGAACAGCGGAATTGCCACACCTGCCCAGAACAATCGGTTGCCCAACAGAGGCATGCTGTTTTCCGCCTCGGCCAGATCTCCGGCCGGGTGCAAAATGGGATAGGCCAACCGCTCGTTATCGGCCCACTGTTTTCGCAACATCACCGCCAGACACAGCGACCCCACGGCAATGGCCCCAATAAACAACATCCATCCCATCAGCGGCCCCACCCACACCCCCCACGGAATGGGCATATCCGGGTTGGGCAAACCTTCAAACAAATACTGCATGGCATCACCCTCATTGGACGGGATCAGCCAGGTTGGCAAATACGGGTGGAAATAATTGGCCCACTGATTTTCGGGTGAGGCCAGGTAATAGGGAATGGCAACCATGCCCAAAAAATAACTCGTCAACCCATAGGCGGGAATGGCCGCACCCACCAACCCCATGCCCAGCATCGCCAACAGTTCTGGCCCAGACAATGCCCAGGACACCCGATAACGCCGCAAAACAGCATTGCCCAGCGCAAGCAGGGTATAAGGAACGAACAGGGCTATCGGAAAATGCGTGATATTGATGCGCCCCGTATGCGCAATATATTCCACATAGGTATTCCAGAGAATCACCAGCACCGCCAGGCCCACACCCAGCACCAGGGATCTTGCTGTCACGCCATTTTGATGTTCTGCCTCGCGACGGTCTTCCGCCCACGAATCGGCCTGCCGGTCAATGGCCATGAAAAACCTCCAGAAACGTTTCAACGTTCAACGTGTTTATCCCCGCCAATTGATATCAATGCTCGTATATCCATCGGTGTATTTTTTTAAATGCCCGGGCAATGCCGACAAAAACTGTTTGCCCGATTCGGGGATTTCCCACGGCACATCAATTTTGTGTTTGCGATCTCGAAAGCCAATCGCACACGACAGGCGCACCTCATTTAACCGATTGGAAAAAGCCCCGTGATAGGTGCGATGAGCAAACACAATCATATCGCCCGGATTGGTAAACAAAGGCACCAACCCCGGAATGTCAAAATCGTCATACTGATAGGCATCTGTCGCACCTTCAGGGTAAAACGACCGCTGATCGGGTGTCAGTTTAAACCCTTTCGGGCCAGCCCAGTTTTCCACATGCGAATCGGCAAGCACACAAAGCCCACCGTGCACCGGGCGCGACCCCGTAATGTAAAACCATTTGCCCGACGGCCAGAGCCCCCGGTTGAGCACATCGCCCGAATTTTTAGGGGCCTCATTGGAAAATCCGCACCAGTCGGTGTGCCAGCGCACCGTTTGTGAACCCGGCATCCGGATAATGGCCGCAGAGCGATGCACCGTTAACTCATCGGATCCGATCAAATGCCGGTGAATTTCCATAAACGGTTCATAGTTCAGCAAAGCCCACGCGCCCGGCCCCGATTCAATCCAGGCATGCCGCACTTTGCTTTCACCCGGTTTTAACGTTCTGTCCGGATCGGTTCCATCCATCACCGCTTGTTTTAAACCCGCCACAATATCGGGTGGCAACACCTCTTTAATAATTGCAAATCCGTGAGCATTCAAACAGAGCGACATGGTTTCCAGTTCATCCATGCCAAACTCATACCGGTAATCCAGTTCCGGTTTTTGAATGTGAGAATAGTCTTTCATGGATTCCTTTCTCGAGAGAGTTGGACAACATTCGATTTGCATTCAATATGAGACCGTATTGGCCCTGTATAAAACCAAACGCCAGGCTGTAGGGGCACCCCTCTGTGGGTGCCCACACGACAGGCAGACCGGCTGGTGGGCAGGCACAGAGGTCTGCTCTTACGGTTGATTGTATATGAGATGTCGGGCCTGTAATGCTTTTTTTATTTTGTCCGACTCTATTTCTTGTTGATTAATACAGGTCTTCATTTGTCGTTATCGGACACCAGCGGGAAACAAACAGGCGATCCAGCAAAATCTCCTGCGCTTCAACTGTGCCAATGCGCCGCAGTGCCAGCGTGGCATAAAACCGATTGTATCGATTTTCATCTTCCAACATGGGAATCAATGCCTGCACAACCGATCCCCCCTTGGTGCCCATTTTGGCAAGGGCAAGGGCCGCATTGCGCCGCACCCGATAATCTTCATCACCCACTGCTTTGCCCAATGCCGCCACAAATTCAGCAGAAGACAGCCCGGTCAGGCCCAATGCTTCAATGGCATTTCGCCGCACCCACCAGTGTTCATCTTGCATCGCGTTTAATAATGCAGAAGAGGCATGCATCGCACCTTTTCCCATGCGCCCCAGCACATTGGCCGCCACGGCGCGCACCCACCAGTGTTCATCACACAACACATCCACCAGTGCCGGAATGGCTTTTGCCCCCATAACAATCAACCCGTGTGCGGCACAGCCCGGTGTGGGATTGGTGCCGTGTGCGTTATCGGGCGTTTTGGCCGTTGTTTCATCTATATGAGATAGCGTTTCTTTTTTCATGTGCACAATCAAATCGGGAATGGCATCATCACCCAAATCGGCCAGTGCATAGGCCGCTTTCAACCGCACAGCTTCCTGCTGGTCAGACAGAGCCCGAACGAGATCGGCCTTTGTTCCATCTGTACCCGTTTCTGTTTTTTCCGCATTCCCGCACAACCACCGCCACACATCTTGCGACACTTCCGGATGCAAATCCCCCATCACAGGCACCCACACGCGGCTGTGATGATCCCACGTCGGTTGTTGCGGTTCCTGTGTACGCGCAAACTGAAATTTCAGCATATACCGTTTTTTGTCGCTCACATTTTCTGTGGCCCGATGCCAGGCATCAAAATGCACCAGCGCAACCGTTCCGGCCGGGCCACACAGTTGCAAAGCCGATTCCGTTGACTTTGAGGCATCCACATCGCTGATGATTTTATACATGTGCGCACCCGGCAAAATGCCTGTGGGCCCCATGTCCGGTGTGGTATCCTGCGGATAATAAAATCCAAACAGCCAGTAAAACCGGGGATGGCGCAAATTGTGATCATACACATAACAATCCTTATGCCAGCGCTGCCCCTTGCCACCGGGCGCATTTAAGTGACAATGCCGATGCGGATTCATCACATATCCCGGCCCCAGCAAACTCGTTAACGCCCCTTTGACATGGGGGTGTTCAAACACCTGTCCAATTTGCGGAATGCGCGGCAAAATATTGTTGCCGAGATTGCCCTCTTTTTCAAATACCGTTTCGATTTGCCGATAAATATCCGCATGAAAAAAAGCCGGATAATCGGCATGTACCGTCATATATCCCGATACAACAAACTGTTGAATTTGTTCGTCTGTTAGCAAATGCATTTTATCGGCCATGAGCCATCTCCTCTATTTCACGCTGCACTGTAGAACTGATATCCAACCGATCACTCAAAAAAATCCATATCCGCTTCCGACAAATATTTTTTTGCCGCTTCAGGAATCAGATTGACCCCCATGCCCGGCCTGTCCCACACATCGATATAACTGTTTTTCACAATCGGATTTGGCAACCCTTCCACAATGTCATACCACCAGTCGGGCCGCCCTGTGGGATATTCAAAGGCAATATAATTTTGTGGCAACGTGGCACACACCTGCACCAGAGCAGCCAACCCCAGCAGCCCATCACCCGTGCCATGAGGGGCCATTAAAATGCCGTGCAAATCGGCATATTCCGCCACCCATTTCAACTCTGCAATCCCGCCGATATCACATGGGTCTGGCCCAATAATATTCACGGCTTTTTTCTCGATCAACTCCACAAAATTTTGCCGCAAATAAATCTGCTCACCCGTGTGAATCGGCGTTGAGGTACTTCGTGTGACCTCGCGATATTGATCGGCCAGCACATAAGGGGCATAATCGCCCGTGATCATATCTTCAAGCCAGGCAATATTCAATGGCTCCAATGCCTTTGCCAACCGAATGGCATCGGGCACCGTCATGCCAGGCCCACAATCCAGGGCCAATCCCACCCCATCACCCAACACATCTTTCATGGCTTTTATACATGCAATCACATGTTTCAGTCCCTTCTCGGTCATCAAGCCCCGATTGGTGCGATGCCCACCGCTCAATTTCTCGCCATAATAAAAATCGGGCACACTGTGGGCCATTTGTCCGTGAAAAGCCACGCCCTGTTTGATAATCGAAAACCCTTCGGGTGAGGCTTTCATCTTGGCCATATTTTCCGCATAGTGTTCGGGTTCATGTCCGACCAACGGAAACCGCACGGCCCCATTGTACACCCGCACCTGATCGCGCACTTTGCCACCCAGCAATTTATAAACTGGCAACCCCGCGGCTTTGCCAGCAATATCCCAAAGTGCCATCTCAATGGCGCTCACAGCACTGCCCCACGGCTTAAAACTGCCCATCCGCCGAATCTTCATCATCACCCGTTCCACATTCGTTGGGTCTTCACCCAAAATGGCGTCTTTGTAAAACAGAATATGGGGTTTTAAATACGACTTGCTCGGTTCCACTTCGCCAAATCCGTCAATGCCCTCATCGGTCACCAGGCGAACAATGGGATTTTGCCCAATCACCGCACATTTTACATCCGTAATTTTCATGGGTCACACTCCCAATCAAACCATTACCACGTATGCACCACATGGCCTTCCTGAGGAAAAAACACCATATCGACAAACGAACACAAACTGATCCCGACCACATACCCAACCATCAACCCCAAAAACAGAGGCAGTGTTTTTCGATACAGCACCACACCGCCCATTTTAAGCACCATCGATTTTACCGCCCAAGCAATAAAAAAAGGCACGCCCAAAAAATTGGAATTGATCATGGTTGATGTGGCAAACCCAATGGGATGAATGCCCCACCACAAAAACCGACTGCGCATCAGCGTCAACAAACCCATGCCAATACCGCCAATGCCCAAAAACAAAAAACGACTGCCATCAAACATCAGCGGATTTCGAACCATACTCAGTGTGGTGGAAAAAATGCCTTTGGGATTGCCGCCAAAAAAAGGTGGAAATCCATATGTATTATACGCCCCATGGGTATAGGCCAGATGCAGCGTATAATAAAAACTACCCGCCAGTGCAATCAGCGCCACCCCGCCTACTGTGCCCAAAAGGCGTCGGCGTTGAACCGACAAAAAATCGCCCAAACGCACCACATGCGCCATAGCAGGCATAAACAAACCGCGCAAATAATTGATCAAGCTGTAAGAAAGCAAAATCGATGTGATGCTTGCCCCTGTAATAGTTTCCGTTCCGATCACATTCACCACAAAAGATTGTGGACTCAACGGCCCCCAGGTATAAGGCACACCGCCTTCGGCCACAATGCGGGCCATGCTCAAATAAAGAATAAAGGATGCAAACAAAAAAAGCACCACCACCACAGGCGACATCCCCGAACGCCACAACCACAACCCCATAAACAAAAGACCTCCCACAGCCCCCCAAAATGCCATTTTGTAAGACAATAATTCTTTCGAATCATCCACATCCGGTGCGCGCCCAATGGCCTTTTGAAACACATCGCCCAAATGTTCTCGCGCCGTCCAGATGCCCCAAAAAACGATGAAGATCATCGCCCCAAAACCCTGCCAGGCCACTGCCGTTGGAAACGTGCAAAACTGATCGCCACCCGCTCCGCGAATGTCAAACCCAAACC
>CAXNEV010000229.1:0-6289 GCA_964200925.1 Candidatus Latescibacterota bacterium
CGGCAAGCCCGAATTGATCAAGCTGGGGCATTTTGACGATATTGATATGGCCGTGATGATTCACACACACAGCGATACAGAAATGACCAAAGCCGCTGTTTCTGCATCTTCCAATGGATGTGTGGTGAAATTGATTCGATTTCTGGGAAAAGCAGCTCATGCGGGAGGAGCACCGCACAAGGGCATCAATGCGCTGAATGCCGCACAGATTGCGCTTAGTGCCATTAACGCCCAACGCGAAACTTTCCGCGATCAAGATTCTATACGTGTGCATCCCATCATTACAAAAGGGGGTGACCTGGTCAATGTGGTGCCGTCGGAAGTGCGTTTAGAAACCTATGTTCGCGGGCGCACGACCGAGGCGATTTTGGATGCCAATGCCAAAGTAGATCGGGCTTTGCGGGCAGGGGCTCTGGCCATTGGGGCCAAAGTGGAAATTGAAACGCTTCCAGGGTATATGCCCTTGCGAAATAACCCGGCACTCAAAGAATTGTTCAAAAACAATTCCAGGGCGCTTTTTGGTGAAAGTGAATTTTGCGAAGTGGGCCACCGCACAGGTTCAACCGATATGGGTGATGTTTCCTACATTATGCCATCTTTGCACCCATATATGTCGGGGGCAAGTGGGCCGGGGCACAGCGCTGAGTGGCACATTGCCGATAAAGAAATGGGTTATATGGGGCCAGCCAAATCTCTGGCCTTGATGGCGGTGGATTTGCTTTATGACAATGCCAAACAAGCCAGGAGTATTATATCGGATTACAAACCGGCCATGACCAAAACAGAATATCTCGAATTTCAGGCCAATCTGTTTCAAACGGAGATGTACGACGGGATGGATGAAACGTCAAAACAAAAATGAGATTTTGGGAAGGTCAAGTGCAGAAATGGTTATAAAACAAAGAAGGCCCGTTTTTCTCGGGCCTTCTTTGTTTGCAAAATGCCATCTGCATTAAAAAATTTCGAGCATACGGTCAACGGCGCGTTTGGCGCGTATGCGAATGTCTTCGGGAACTTCTATAATTTGTACGTTTTTTTTCAAGGCATTCAGCGTATCTTCAAGGGTAATTTCGTTCATGTGTGGACAGCGAATGCTGCATAAACCAACCATTTCTTTGTCGGGATTTTCAGCCGCGATGTTGTCGCCCATGCTGCATTCGGTGAGCAAAAGAAATCGCTTGGTTTTCATTTCTCGCACATAACTGACCATGCGCGATGTGCTGCCTGAAAAATCAGAGGCCGCCACCACTTCGGGGCTGCATTCGGGATGGGCAAGCACCACCACATCGGGAAATTGTTGGCGGGCATTTGCAATATCTTGTACGGTAAATTGATCGTGTACCTCACATCGGCCATGCCAGCCAATCATTTCGTAATTCAAGCCAGGCTTGGGATCAGAAATACCCAGTTTGGTGGGAAAAATGATGCGTTTGTTGGTCTCTTTGGCTACATTGGCGGCCAAATATTCGTCGGGTAAAAAAATGATGGTGTCGCTGTTGAGCGATTCAACCACTTTGTGGGCATTGCCCGATGTGCAGCAAATGTCACATTCGGCTTTTACATCGGCATAGGTGTTTATGTAGGTAACCACGGGAATGCCGGGATATTGTTTGCGCAAATTGCGTACATCCTGGGCAGTAATACTTTCGGCCAGAGAGCAGCCGGCAATTTTAGCTGGCAAGAGAACCGTTTTATTGGGGTTGAGAATCTTGGCTGTTTCGGCCATAAATCGCACCCCGCAAAAAACAATGGGATCGCGGTCTGTTTCTGCGGCTTTGCGCGATAATTCGAGAGAATCACCTACCACATCGGGCACCGAATGATAGAGTGCGGGTTCCATGTAGTTGTGCCCCAGGATAATGGCGCCGCGTTCTTTTTTCAGTTGATTGATTTCATAAGCCAGTTCGGCTTTGTATTTAAGCTCGATTTCAGGCACAATGCCTTTGAGCTTGGCGGCCATTTGCCGGTAGGTTTCTTCCCGTGTTGTGGCTGTTAATGCCATAGAATATTGCTCCTGCTGTTGGAAAATGGAAGAGGTTAAGTAAATTGAAAGATATAAAAAGACCAACCAGACGGCAAGGTTTAGAAATAGCTGTTGTTGTTTTGGAGCTGAAATAAAAGAAAACGAATTTTGGAGGATTTTATGAAAATCGTGATCCGCGCAGGAGGAATAGGCACCCGCTTGTGGCCATTTAGCCGCCAACAAAAACCCAAACAGTTTCATGCGCTTGTGGGCAATCAAACGATGATTCAAGAATCGGTGTCGCGTGTGGCATCGTTGATTAGTCCGGATGATGTGTATGTGTCAACGGGTGCCGGATTGGAAGACGTGGTTGGGGCGCAATTGCCGGGTTTAAAATCAGAGCACCTGATTGTTGAACCGGCCCTGCGCAATACCGGGCCTGCCGTGGGGTTGGAGTGTGTGTTGTTAGAAGCCCAATTTCCCGGGTGTAGCATTGCCAGTTTGGGGTCGGATCACCACATTGGCAAACCCGAAGAATTTTGCCGGTTGTTGCAAGTAGCGGCCAATGCGCTTGAGGATCACCCGGATATGTTATTCACCATTGGCGTGAAACCCACGCGTGTTGACACGGGATTTGGGTATATCCAAAAAGGGGATGTGGCCACAACGGTGAATGGAGAACCTGTTTATAAGGTCGCGGCTTTTAAAGAAAAACCGGTTGAGGCTATTGCCAAAGGGTATGTTGAAAGTGGGCAGTATTTGTGGAACAGCAATATGTTTGTGTGGAAGGCCCGAACGGTGCTGGATTTGTTTGCACAATTTGAACCTGAAATTTATGCGCTGTTGATGAAAATTCAACAGGCTGTGGGAACGGAGAGGCAAAATGATGTGATTCGGGAGGTGTATCCACAAATGCCGTCTATTGCTATTGACAATGCCATTATGGAACGGGCCAAAACGGGTGTGACCTTAGAGGCCGATATTGACTGGAGTGATATTGGCAGTTGGGGGGCAATGACAGATGTTTTGGCTACCGATGCGCAGGGCAATTTGCTAAATGGAGACGTGCTGGTTTTAAATGCCAAAAATGTGACGGTTTATGGGGCTGCCAAAAAAGTGATTGCACTGGTTGATGTTGAAAACTTGATTGTGGTTGATACCGAAGATGCGCTGTTGATTTTGCCGCGTGATGCCTCTCAGCGGGTGAAGGATGTGGTTGTGGCTTTGGGACAGCGCAAAGATGGCAATCGGTTTACGTGATGATGCGTTTTTGTTTGGGAAACAGCCTGGCAAATCACAGGCGATGCCAAATTTTGGAACCGATGTGTGGACTGATGCGTCGAATCGAACAGAAAAATTGCAGCGGTGATGACACGGGAGATTTTGAGTTGAGAAGGGGGTTTATATGAAACGTTATGCCATTGTTCTTGCTGTTGTTGTTGGTTTTGTTTTTTCAGGACGTGCCCAGGCTGAATTTTTTGACGGCGTTAAGTTGGGCACCGGGATTTTGTGGAGCGACAGTTCACGGCCCACTTTGGATGCTTTTGGCGGGGGAATACATCTTTCTGCAGATTTTCGCCCCGTTCCCTCTTTTATTGTCACGCCTTTTGGGGAAGTGTATGCTGGAGATAAGGTGGTGAAATTGGCCGGTGGCAGTTTGAGTTTGGCCATTCCCATGCGCGATTTTGAAACACACATTCTTTTTATTGGCGGCGGTGCGGGATTTGTCAGTCTCGGGGGGGCTTCTGAGACGTTTGTCAGCGGACATTTGGGATATAAATTTCCGCTGAATGAACGTTTTGGTTTGTTTTTTTGGGGAAAATATGTTCAGGCAAAAAATAATGTCATGAACAGCATGTCGGCACAAATAGGCCTGACATATGCTTTGTTTCAAAAAAGAGATTCCTCCGAAGAATAGCGCAAGAGTTGAAGACATAGCGGACAAAACAATTGGCAAAAGGGGTGTTTGAGCAGTTGTGCTGAGATTTTCTCTTGGAGAATGGGTGGTTTGAAAAATGTGTGTGCTGAAGGGGATCTAAGGTGGCATGGATATGATGGTTTCAATTTGCGACTTGTGGAAACGGTATCTGGGGGCTTGGGCACTTCAGGGGGTTTCTTTAAATGTAGAAAAGGGGCGGGTGCTGGGCGTGCTGGGGGAAAATGGCAGTGGCAAAAGTACCATGTTTCGCATTTTGGCCGGGGTCACTCGGCCCAGCAAAGGCACGGTGCAGGTGATGGGCAAGGCCGTTGGTGTTGAAACCAAACAGCATGTGGCATATTTGCCCGAGATCGACCCATTTTATGACTGGATGTGCATTGATGAACAAATGGCGTTTTTGTCGGTTTTTTATCCCGGTTGGGATATGGACAAAACGCGGCATTTGATCAGTTTTATGGGATTGGATGGCAATAAAAAAATCGGGGCTTTGTCTCGTGGGCAAAAAGCGCGTTTGAAGGTGATTTTTGCCTTTTCATGGCCCAGTTCGCTGGTGATTATGGACGAGCCTTTTGGCAGCATTGACCCGCCGTCGCGCCGTCGCATGATGGATGCGTTGTTCAACGAATTCCGATTGGGAGAACAAACGATTTTGATATCCACCCATCTGGTGGATGAAATTGAATCTTTTATTGAAGATGTGGTGTTTATGAAAAATGGGGAAGTGGCCATTTCTGGCAGTGTGGAACAGGTGCGCGAAGAACATGGCAAATCGCTATCGGAAGTATTTGAACTGGTTGTGACTTGAAATCAGCGGGGCCAAATTGTGGCCGTACACGGGTAGTCCTGATAAATGAAGGGGTCATTCAGAAAGAACTTTACGGTTGTGACAAATCAGCGAATCGCCCATTCGCTGATTCGCCTATTTAAAATCGAAACCGAAAACTAATTTTTAGACGATCCCTAACCGCTAAGGATTGATCCATGAAGCTCTGGCTGACCCTTTATATCCACGAGTGGAAAGAAAACAAGAATATGTTTTTATTTGTGCTGATGGTGAACCTCGGCCTGGTCTGTGTGGGGGCATATTATTATGCGCCAGACGATATGATGAAAATGGTTCCGGCACTGGTTCCCTTTTTCTTTGCGTTGATCATTTGTGTAATTGCACCGCCTTTTATTCTTTCGCGCTCGTTTGCCAATGAACGCAGAAGTCATACGCTCTATCTGCGGTTTGCCTTGCCGGTTTCGTTATCGGCCAGCAGTTTGTGCAAATATCTGGCCATTGCCAGCATGGGCTGTGTGTTATACGGCGTGGTTTTTTTGGGTTTGTATCTGATGGATTCCCAACTGATGTCGATGGGCGAGTTGCGTGTCAATGTTTTGCCTTTGTTTCTCGGTTATCTCATTTTCTGGTTGAGCATTGCTTTTGTGATGTCTGCGTTAAAAGTGACATTGAAACGGTTTCACGGATTGGTTTCCGGGCTGTTTTTTATGGCGAGTATGATTTTGTTTTTCAGGCTCAAAATAGAAATGACAATGATGTTTACGGAGCAGAATCCCCTCACCGATGGGTGGCTGCCGGCTGTTTACGGCCTTGTGTTGCTGGGCATTGGCCTGTTGCTGTTTGAGAAACGCGCTGAAGTGGGATAGGTATTTGTTGGTGGGTTTTGAACAATCCCCGATGGTTTTAAATCGTCGGGGATTTTTTGTTTGTCTGGTGGCAAAATCCTTTCGAGGTGGTTGTTCCTGACGTATATTAAGGGCCATTCACAAGGAGATTGATATGGAATATCGCATACTTGGACGAACGGGGTTAAAAGTGTCTGTGATGGGAATTGGCACAGGAGGGCCAAGCCAGTCTGGACAAAAAACCGGTGTGTTGCAGGAAGATTTTACCCGGATGGTGAAAAAGGCGCTGGATCTGGGGATCAACTTTTTTGATTCGGCGGCAGCATACGGAGACAGTGAGGCCCGGTTGGGCAAGGCATTAGAAGGGGTTAAACGAGAGGATTATGTGCTGGTGACGAAGTTTCATCCGGCAAAAAGTGGAAAAGGCGAGGTGGTGAAACCGGAAGATGTGGAGGCTTCGGTGAATCGGAGCCTGGAGCGGTTGAAGGTGGATTGTGTGGATGTGATGCAGTTGCATGGGGTGCGCCCGAACCAATATCGCGAGGTGATGGAAAAACTGTGGCCAACAGTGGAAAAACTCAAGGCGCAGGGCAAATTCAGATTTGTGGGAATTACAGAGACTTATGCTGAAGATCCCAAACACGAGATGTTTCCCCTGGCTTTGGCCGATGATTTGTTTGATACGGCAATGGTGGGTTACAGTTTGTTGAGCCCAACACCTGAGCATGAGATTTTGCCAATGTGCCAGAGCAAAAATG
>CAXNEV010000230.1:0-6279 GCA_964200925.1 Candidatus Latescibacterota bacterium
TGTTTAATCGCCAGGGGCACAGTTTGTTGGATACTCAGGCCGATGCGACAATAGGTCGACCCTATCCCCGATTGGCATTTGATAAATCGGAGTTGGAAAACGTGTGGACGGGGAATCCGGCACATTCGGTTCGATTTCAAGATGAACAAGGGGTAGATTACAAAATGGGTTATGCACCCATACATGTGGGCAATCAGGTGGTGGCTGGTTTGGGTGTGGAGATTGGGGTGGGATTTTTGGAAGCCATTCGGGCATTTAAAAAATCTGTTTTTGTGTTGGGCATCATGAGTGCATTGTTAACAGGTATTGTGGCCATTGTTCTTGGAAAAAGCCTGACTGGCCCAATACACAGGCTGGTGATGGCGGCGCGAGAAATTGGACAGGGCCACTTGTCGCAACCTGTTGTGTCTGTTTCCCGCGATGAACTGGGTTATCTGGCGCAAACCCTTGATGACATGCGACGGCAGTTGCACGCCCGCGATGAGCAGTTGCATCAGATGCTGGCTGGCGTGGCACATGAAATACGCAACCCGCTGGGTGGCATTGAGTTATATGCAGGACTTATTGCAGTTGATTTGGAAGAAACGGACCCGCGCAAAGCCCATATTTTGAAAGTCATTGGTGAAGTGCGCACGCTCAATCAGGTCATTACCGATTTTTTGACCTATGCCCGACCCGCACCCGTGATGCCCGAACCGGTGGCCCTTGCGCAATTGGTTGGCGATGTGGCTTTTTTGATGGCGCCAGAAATGGAACAGGCACACGTGGTCTTTCAAGAAGACATCGCGACCGATTGGATGATCTATGTCGATGCCGGGCAAATCAAACGCGCTTTGGTTAATCTGGTCAAAAATGCCATACAGGCCATGCCTCAAGGGGGCCATCTCATTGTGTCGGCCCGCCGGGAAAAACCCTGGATCATTGTTGGGATCACCGATACAGGCAAGGGCATGTTAAATGATCAAATGGAACGGATCTTTGAGCCTTTTTACACCACAAAAGAACAGGGCTCCGGGCTGGGGTTGGCCATTGTAAAACAGGCTGTAGAAGAAAATCGCGGGGAAATTTTTGTGGAAAGCACGATTGGCAAAGGCACGGTTGTCTGGTTGCGCTTGCCAGAATGGCATGAGGAGAAAAAGGCGTGAGTCGCGTTCTGGTGGTGGATGACAATGAAACCATGCGCAGCGGTGTTGTGCTGGCCCTCAATCGACTGGGCCTTGAAACGCTGGGTGCGGCCAGTGGACTTGATGGGCTTAATCTGTTGCGAGAAAAACCGTGTGATCTTGTTGTTACAGATTATAAAATGAACGATATGGATGGGCTGGAAGTGGTTCGGGCCGTTAAGGCACTCGATATCGACATCGAGGTCATTGTGATGACGGCTTATGGAACCATTGATCTGGCCGTGTCGGCGATGAAATTGGGGGCTTCAGATTTTGTAACCAAACCCTTTTCTCCCGATGTGATTCAAATCAAAGTTCAAAAAGCCCTTGAAAATCGCAAATTGCGACAATCCAATACCCGGCTGAACGAAGAAAATAAATATTTGCGCGAAGAAATCGGCGGGCGTTATAATTTTGGTGAGATGGTTGGTTCTGGGCAGGCCATGAAAGCGGTTTTTGATCGTGTGAGCAAAGCCGCACCAACCGAGTCATCGGTTTTGATTTATGGCGAAAGCGGGACAGGGAAAGAACTGGTTGCACGGGCCATTCACCGCGGCAGTTTGCGCAAAGAAGGACCTTTTGTAAAGGTCAATTGTGGGGCATTGCCCCATGAGTTGATTGAAAGTGAACTTTTTGGCCACGAAAAAGGGTCTTTTACCGGGGCGGTTAAACGCAAACTCGGGCGATTTGAACTGGCAGATGGGGGCACCATTTTTCTCGATGAAATTGGCGATTTACCGCAAGAGGCGCAGGTAAAGTTGTTGCGCGTTTTGCAGGAAAAAGAATTTGAGCGCATCGGGGGAGAAAGCACGCTGAAGACCGATGTTCGGGTGATATCTGCAACCAACAGGCCGTTAAAAACCATGGTGCGCGACGGAGCCTTTCGCGAAGACCTGTTTTACCGGCTTGAGGTTATTCCACTCACATTGCCTCCTTTAAGAGCGCGCAAAGAAGACATTCCCGATCTGGTGGAACACTTTTTGCACAGAAAATCCAAAGAACTGGGCCTTCCCCCCAAATATATGACCGAACGTGCACGGTCTGCGTTTATGAATTATTCGTGGCCTGGCAATGTGCGCGAACTTGAAAATGTGATCGAACGCACGCTGGTACTGGCCGATGGAGAAACCATTGATCTGCCCGATTTGCCTTTTGGCGAAACCGAAGAAGGCAAATCAATGGATGCTCCGCCATCGGTATCTCTGGCCACGATGTCGTTAAATGCACAACTGGACACTTTAGAAAAAGATCTAATTATTCAGGCATTAAACCAGGCCGACAGGGTCAAAACTCGCGCCGCTGATATGCTGGGCATTAAAACCAGTGCGTTGTATTACAAACTGGACAAATACGGCCTAAATGATGGAACGTCATGATGAAAAAATATTTATTAAAATACCTGTTTGTATTATTTGCTCTGCCGTTTGAGGTTTTTGCCCAATCGTCAATCGATTCTTTACATGCAGAACTGGCCCTTGATCAAACAAGGCTTGAGGCTGTGGTGGTTGAGCGATTGCGCCTTGAGCAACAACTCGAGCGGCATTCGACCATTGTCGATAGTTTAAAACGCAAACAGGACGGAAATAAAGCGGGGGGAATACTGGAAAAAACCCTTCAACAATCCCTTGCTGTGGCCCTGGCGATAGAAGATTGTTATCGGCAAGAAGAAGAGGTCAGGGGGCGGGTTTTCAAGTCAAAAGAAACCCTTCAAGACAGATATGACCTCGAAATAGGGTTGCTCGTTCAGGATGTTTCTTTGCCGACCAATCCAGAAAAAATGGCTCTGTTGCAATACTTACAGAAAAACAGGAAATCTCTGTTTCAATTGCATGCAGCAGAATATATTACACGACCGATTCCGCAGCTTGGGGTGCGTTCGGATGACGACCCTGAGGCCATTCGACAAAAGGCCGAATTAATGGCCGATGTGGCCAAAGAGGTCAAAAAAGACGTGGGTTTGATCGAACACCGGCTCAAAAAACTCCAGGAAGAACAACGGTTGCGTGGGCGTGTTCAAACCTTTTCAAAAGAACTGTTTTTGTTTGATGAAAGTGTGATAGAAGGGCGGTCTGTGGCCGTTGGGCGATCAGATGGCAAGGCGGAATCCGACAAAGGGCTTGAAACAACAGGCGGGACAGGATCGCTGGTTGGAACAGACGATGGGTCTCGTTTGCCGCCATCCAGCAGTTTGGTTCCCGTTTCGGAAACGGGAGAGGTGGTGCTGGGCCGAGAGGTGGGCCATGCGGTATCACGTGCGGAAACGGTGCTGGGGGAAGGGGATATTTTGTTGCTTGAAATTCGGCGGTTAGAAGAAAACCGATCCGTTTTGATGGCGCGCGAAAAACAGGTGGATGCCCGAGTGCGTTTGTTGCACCAGTATTTGGAATCATTATTGGGGGATACCCGGTGATGATTTGGGGCCGTTTTCTGGTTGTGGGGTATGTGGTTTATTGTTGTGGGATAAGTCAGGCAGCCGATGTGCAAGCCGTTTGGGGCACGGCTTATGACAGCAATTTGTATGAAGTGGCCACAGGGGCTCAGGGTGGGCTGGTGAGCCGTTTTTTTATGACTGCAGACAGCCAGCTTTTGCACTGGAATCATGTGGTGATCAAATTGCAACAACAAGCGGGCATCAAGCGGTTTTGGTCAAAGGCAAGCGGCCAGGCAGAACCTGGCGATGTGTTTGTGTATCAACTCGATATGCAAGGGCAAAGGCGTTATGGATCCCGGGTTTTTTTGTTATTGGGTGGAAACTTCAAGTATAAACAGGCCACCCGCGCACCTGGTGAGGAAAGTTATTTGCGGGGAGGCGGGCAAGTTCATCTTCAGGTCAAGCTGTCTCCGGTTGTGCAAATGGGTGGTCTATTGCGTTTGGGAGCGGATGATTAGCGAGATGTGATTTTGCCCGAAATTCGATATCGCGAATTTAATACAGAGTTTAAGTATTTGCACAACAGATATTTAAACGGACGGTTTTATTTTTCTCATCAACGCATATCGTACAACCGGCCGGCATTGATTGAAGATAAAAATGCCAGTGCAATTCATTATGTGCCAGCTTTTTACCAGCAACAGGATCGGCTGCAAATTTTTGGTGTTGAAATGCAAGCCTATCCGGGCATGTTTTTGCAAGCTGCTTATGCCTATATGAATCAGTCTTCCAACAGTTTTGGATATGGTTACAGGGCCCATCGCCTTCAGGGGATGGCCATTCGACATATCGGCTGGGGAATTGATGGGCAGTTTTTTGGACAATTTCAATTGCGCCAGTATAAAGATGTTTTGCCGGCATTAAGCGGGCGCATTTCAGAAGCCGATGAATATGAACAAACGCTGGGCATTGCAAAAATTTCTAAGGAATTAAATGCTCGTTATGGGGTCTCTGTGCAATACTCCTTTTATCGCAATGGAGCACGACAAGGGGATTCTTATTATCGCAAGCATGTTTTTGGGGTTGCCTGGGATATCAAACTGTAGCATGTTGTGTTTGGGCCTCAGAAATTTGATATTTTTGTGAAATTCTGAGGGAATATAGTCCGATGTGCCAAATTTCACTTTGTATCTTTGAAACAGGAGGGATAGATGGCCAGTGGCACAACAATGGTTGAAACGCTGCCGCAGCGCATTCTCGGAAAAACGGGGATGTCGGTTCCTGTTTTGGGTTTGGGAACGGCACCTGCTGGCATGGGTTTGCCCGATGATCAGGCAATTGCCTTATTTCACCTATCGCTTGATCTGGGGGTTACTTATCTGGATACGGCTCCGGGATATGATCGGGCCCAAAAACAGCTGGGCCATGTGATGAAAGACAGGCGTGATGAGGCTTTTCTGGTGACCAAAACACACACGGCCAATGCCAAAAAAGCCATTGAGATTCTGGAACAGAGTTTATCCGATTTGCAGACAGATCATGTAGATATGACCTTCGTGCATTCGGTGGGCAGATTGAGCGGTGACGAAATTCTGTCAAAAGATGGGGCGCTTGCCGGATTGAGGGAAGCTCAAAAACGAGGTTTGACGCGGTTTGTCGGATTTACGGCGCACAACCGACCTGCCATTGCTGCGCAAATTTTGAAAGAGGCCGATGTGGATGCGCTGATGGTGGCCATGAATTTTGTGGATCGGCACACGTATCAATTTGAAACCGAAGTTTTGCCTCTGGCTGCAAAACAACGTGCAGGCGTGGCCGCTATGAAAGTTTTTGGTGGAGCCCCCAATATGAAATATGAAAATCCAACGGGTTCCATTTTGTCTCAAACCGAAGCAGATGATCACGAACTGGCTTTTCGCTACGCACTGGGATTGCCCGGTGTGCATGTGGCTGTGATTGGCGTGTTTGGCGAAGAGGAGTTGCACCAGAATGTGGCATGGGCCAAAAATTATGCGCCGTTAAGTGAACGGGAATTGGCACAACTTTGTCAGGCTGGCGCAAAGGTTGCCACTTCGTGGGGTGCCCATTTTGGCCCTGTGACTTGATCATCGAAAAATCTGGCAACCCCCTCGAAAGTTTGAGTTTTTATCAAATTTTCGAGGGGATTTTTTTTGACTTAGACAAAATAACAAGTGTGTTTAATTCGTAAAATATTGTTTTAAAGTAATTTGATTGAAAGAAGTTTTGTGGCACACCACTTGCATATACTTTTGACAAAACTTATTCAAGGAGCAAGTATGGGCTTAAAAAGGTATGTGCTGGTGATGGGTGTTGTGCTGGGTGTTTGGGGACAGGCCGCTTCTGAGCCCATGCAAGATATCTCCAAAATGCAGAAAACACGGGTTGTTTTGGAAACCGAGTATCGCATCCGACATGGGGCATTAAAAATGTTGTCAGAAATATCGTTGTTTGACGATGTCGGCATGGTGGGGCGCAGCATTTCTGAACAAAGAGGAGGAGATTTGCTGGTTCCACCCAACAAAGGGCCTGAAGGTGTTGGGATTAGTGGGATTGGAGTGGATGTGCGGCTGGTTCCTGAAACCGGCAACGTCTTTGAATCCTCTCCGATAGATCAACTTGAACGCGATATTGCCGAACTCAAAATGGCCATTGCCAAATTTAAAAACTCACCCAACCCTGGTAACCATTTGAAAAAGGAGTAACGCATGAAACGGGTTTTGTTTT
>CAXNEV010000231.1:0-6255 GCA_964200925.1 Candidatus Latescibacterota bacterium
GGAATTGCCCGTGATGGTTCACCATGGTTCAGGGCGTCAAAAAGGAGCAGCTTTTCAAAAGGCTGTCAAAAAACAGGCCCTGGTGGTTTCAAGTTATGCCCTGTTGCAAAGGGATATTGAAAATTTCAAAACAGTTTCATGGCATGGGATAATTTTAGACGAAGCCCAAAATATCAAAAACTCCGAAACCAAACAGGCCCAGGCTGCCCGGGCACTTCAGGCCAGGTATCGCATTGCATTGACGGGTACTCCGGTTGAAAACAATGTGGGCGATTTATGGTCGATAATGACTTTTTTAAATCCAGGATTGTTGGGTTCTCAAGCAGAATTTAAGCGGTCATTTTTTGTTCCTATTCAGGCATATCGAGATGCAGAGGCTATGGCGCGTTTAAAACGACGCACCGGGCCTTTTGTTTTGCGGCGCTTGAAGACGGATAAAACGATTATTTCTGATTTGCCCGACAAAATGGAGATGAAGGTGTTTTGTCCGCTCACCAAAGAACAGGCATCTCTTTATGCTGCAGTGGTTGAAGAAGCCCTTTCAGATATTGCCGAAGCAGAAGGGATGGAGCGCCGTGGAAAGATTTTTTCTACCTTGATTCGACTCAAACAGATTTGCAATCATCCGGCACAGTTTTTGGGCGATAATTCAAGTTTGCCCGAGCGTTCGGGCAAATTGACACGATTGACCGAAATGCTGACTGAAATCATTGAAAGTGGCGAACGGGCGCTGGTTTTTTCTCAGTTTGCCGAAATGGGCGGGATGCTTCAGAAATATTTCCAGGACCAGTTTGGACAGGAGATTTTTTTCCTTCATGGCGGTATTTTGAAAAAGCGGCGGGATGAGATGGTAACGCGCTTTCAAGAATCAGAAAATAGCCCATCCATTTTTATTTTGTCTTTAAAAGCTGGTGGAACGGGCTTGAATCTGACACGGGCCAATCATGTGTTTCACTTTGATCGATGGTGGAATCCGGCGGTGGAAAATCAGGCTACTGATCGGGTTTTTCGCATTGGTCAGACAAAAAATGTGCAAGTTCACAAGTTTCTTTGTGCCGGAACGCTGGAAGAACGCATTGATGAGATGATTGAACGAAAAAAAGAGGTTGCAGATATGGTGGTGGGCACTGGCGAAGGCTGGTTGACGGAACTTTCGACGGATGCCTTAAAGGATTTGTTTACACTGGATAGCAATGCCATAGGAGAATAACATGCCCTGGGGATTTGGTCGTTTTTTTACACCATCAGTGCCGCGAAAAACCAAAGGGGGAATTAAGGCGCAAACAAAACGCGGAAGAACATTTGGCGAAAGCTGGTGGGCCAAACGCTGGATTGCTGTGCTGGAAGATTTGTATGAAGGGGGGCGCTTGGGGCGTGGGCGATCGTATGCACGCAATGGGCAGGTGTTGTCGATTGATATTTCTATGGGAAAAATAAAAGCAAAAGTGCAAGGGTCGCGGCCCAAGCCATACCAAGTGACCATTGATGTGTCTGAAGTATCTGGTCAAAAATGGGAAAAAGTTATTCAGGCATTGTCTCAACAGGCCATATTTTCGGCAAAATTGCTGGCAGGTGAAATGCCGCAAGAAATTGAAGAGGTCTTCGAAAGTGCCAGAGTATCCTTATTTCCCGAAAGTTATGACGAGCTTGAAACAAACTGTTCATGCCCGGACTGGTCAAATCCGTGCAAACACATTGCGGCTGTGTATTATTTGTTGGGAGAAGAATTTGACCGCGATCCCTTTTTGATTTTTAAACTGCGCGGTATGGATCGGGATGTTTTGATCAAAAAATTGGGCAATACGGGAGGGGGCAAGAAGACCAAAAAGATTGTCAAAACCCAAACATTGCCGCCCGAACCTTTGTGTGCAGATGTTCCCACTTTCTGGTCTGGTGGGGAAATTGGCGATGATTTTTATGGCGAAGTTCGCATTCCAATCTTGTCGGCCGCACTTCCAAAAAGATTGGGCAATTTGCCATTTTGGCGTGCTGAAGAACGATTTGTGGATGTGATGGAGCGCGTTTACAACGAGGCTTCTGAAAAGGGGATGGCGGTATTTCTGGATGAAGGTTAATCGATGTTTTATACCAGCATATTGTGGTGTTTAAGAATATCAAGGGCCCGATCAATGGGCAGTTCGGTTCGGGTGTTGCCGTCTCGACCCACGAGTGTTGTGGCTTTGAAGAGGGCATTGAGAATGGCTTCTTCTGTGGCATCTGAAATGGCGGCAAAGATTTTGTCGATGTGGCCTTCACGTTGCGCAAGGGCTTCCCGAATGGCGGATTTTTCACCTGAGCGGAATGTAGTGGAAAAGGCAATGACATAGTCGCCACTGCCGTGCCCACCGTCGGAACCGACGCGTGCCAAACCGAAGGTGGCGCGTTTGCACACTCTGTTGAGCAAACGACCAGACAAAGGCAAGTTGGTGGCAATGATGATCATGATGGAACTGCCCATTTTGGGTGGCGGTTGGGGGGCAGCTTTAAGTGAGGCCATCGAAATGCCGTTGATGCGCAAGCGGCCACCAAAATTGGATTGCACGAGCACGCCTAATATACCGGTTTCTCCGTTGATTTCGACAATTCGGGAGGATGTGCCAATACCGCCTTTAAATCCGAAGGTGCTCATGCCGGTGCCGCCGCCCACGGTACCTTCATAAACCGGGCCTGAGGTGGCCTGTTCGATGGCTTGAACGGCGTGTTCGGGGCGCACATGCAGGCCCCCAATATCATTGAGAAAGGCATCGGAGGTTTCACCCACAACGGGATTAAACCAGGGCACGTCACCTTTGGGTTTGAAAATGTGATCGACCATATACTTCACAGTGCCTTCATACACGGTGCCTACACTCAGGGTGTTGGTAAGCATTATAGGTGTGTGGATTTGGGCAAATTCGTCGATAAGTGACAGCCCGGCTGTGGTGCCCGCACCATTGAAGGTGAATTGTCCGGCTTCAAGAGGGTGGGCATACCAATCGCCTTTTGGGGGGACAATGGCCGTCACACCTGTTCGCACGGGGCCTTCGCCAATTTTGAGCGGGCCTTCGCCGTGAATGAGGGTAACATGTCCAACGCGCACACCGGGAACATCGGTAATGGCGTTGTTTGGACCGGTGGGATCAGAGCCGATGATGATGTCTGCTTCGCGGGCTCGGGGGCGATGGGGCATAACAAAACCCTTTCTGGTTGGGAATCCTATATGGGATCAATGAGGCAAAGGTATAAAAGCAATCATAAAGCGATTTGATAAAAGCAATTTACTCCTACCAGGAGATGGCCACGGGGCGATTGGTTTCAGCACTTTCAATGGCACCAAAGACCATCGCGAGGCTTTTGATGTTGTCGGTGCACACAGTTTCAGGTGTGCCACCGTTGATGAGGCAATCGACAAATTCGCAAATGAGACCTTCATGCCCGCCGGTGCGATCCTGTTTGTTGTGTTCGGGCATTTCGACAGATGTGTATTTGGACCGAAAGCCCCCGGTTTCACTGATAACTTCGGTGCGGAAATTTTGTGACCCGTCCCAGGTGAGGCTGCCATTTTGACCAACTATGCGCCAGTCGCATTCCCATGTGGTGTTTAAACCTTCGGCACACCAGCTTCCGCGATAGGTATAAACAATGTTGTTGCTCATTTCAAAAATAGCAATGGCCGATGCATCGTGATCATACCAGGAACCTGGGGGATTCCATTCTTTGCAATAGACCGACACGGGATCACCACCCGTGATCAAACGCGCAGCATCGAAGGTGTGAATGGCCATGTCGAGCAAGAGCACATGTGTCATTTTGTCTCGAAATCCACCAAAGTGTGCACCGATGTAAAAGTCACAATTGACTGTCGTAAGTGGGCCAAGGTGTTCGGTGTCGAGAAATCGGCGCAGGCGGCGGATGTTGGGATCGTAGCGGCGGTTTTGAATGATGGCGTAAATTTTCCCGGCTTTTTGAGCGGCTTCAAGGGCCAGGCGGGCATTGGCCATCGAGTCGGCCATGGGTTTTTCACCGAGCACATGACAGTCGTGGTCAAAAGCAGTTAGGGCAACTTGTGTGTGCGCTTCGGGAATGGTGCAGTCAAACACAGCATCGGGTTGGGTTTGTTTGAGCATTGTGGCCAGGTCGGTGCCAATTAAAATGTCACCTTTGCCGTAATCTTGAGATCGGGCACAGGCGGCATCTTTATCGATATCAACAAAACCGACTATGTCGAGGTTGGGGTGTTCTTTTGCAACGGCGGTCCAGCGGCGACTCATGCCCCCACAGCCAACCAGTACAACACGAACGTTTCCAGACATAACAGCAACCTTTCTGTATGTATTGCCATAAGTCAAACCTTGCAAAGACAGGATAAAACGGTTGAAACGATTCGTCAAGCAGTTCCAGAGATAGAGCAGAGCTGTTTATTAAACCAAAAAGATAAGCAGGCAAACTTGTTTGAAGGAAATGGGGAGGGCAGTGTGCTTTCTGAAACGATCATTAATCTGGCCAATTTGTGTCAACTTGCCGTGCCAGTCATTTCTTTGTCGGCCTATTTGCCACAATGGGCAAAACTTTACCGAACAAAATCCAGTGCATCCATTTCGATCCGTTCCTGGGGGGCATGGAGCATTTCTTCAACATTTGGATTGTTTTATGCCATTGTGCAACTTTTGCTAAATGGCGCTGGGTGGGCACTGGTTATTTCGGCATCATTGGGGTTGATCTTTGTTTTTTTTACGCTATTTTTGGTGATCAAATTTCGATAGAAAACGGCAATTTTCTTTCATGTTTTGAAAAGGAGGGGTGGTATGGCTGTTAAAATGGTTTTCTGGCCAGGTTTATCTGATGATGTAATGAGGCGGATACAGGCATTGGATGTGCGCATTGCGGTAGCCACATCAGAAGCAGAGGCTTTAATAGAAATGGAAGATGCCGATGCTTTTTATGGCAAAATGACACCAGCGCTTTTAAAAGCGGGGCAAAAATTGCGCTGGATACAGGCGACCAGTGCGGGATTGGACGATTATTTTTTTCCTGAATTGCGAACAAGCAGTGTCGCCATAACCAATTTGCGCGGGATTTACAGCGATGTGATTGCCGATCATGTTTTTGGTTTTATTCTGTCTTTTGCCAGAGGCATGCATATTTATACCCGTCGGCAGGTTGACGGAAAATGGACCAAAGGGGCAGATGTGGTCCATCTTGCTGGCACCACATTGGGCATTATTGGGTTGGGAGGCATTGGGCTGGAGGTGGCCAAACGCGGCCATGCGTTTGGTATGCATGTGGTGGCTGTTGATCCGGCACCCAAAGACCAGCCGGATTATGTGCAGCGGATTTTAACGCCAGGTCAATTGCCCGATTTGCTCAAAGCCTCTGATTTTGTTGTGATTTGTGTACCACACACGGGTGAAACAGAATATATGATTGATGCCGATGCTTTTGAAAAGATGAAATCTTCTGCCTTTTTAATTAACATTGGGCGGGGCAAGGTGGTCGATTTAGAAGCATTGACTGTGGCGCTGCAAAAGGGAAAAATTGCCGGTGCTGGATTGGATGTTTTTGAAACAGAACCTTTGCCTGAAGGGCATGCGCTGTGGAAAATGGAACAGGTGATGATTACCCCTCATGTAGCAGGCATATCGCCTGTTGTGCCCGAACGGCGAAAGGATGTGATTGTGGAAAATGTGAGGCGATTTGTAACAGGAGAGCGGTTGCTCAATGTGGTGGATAACAAACGGGGGTATGTGGTACAGTTGACGCGGTAAAATCAGGCCGATTGTTGATTGGCTGGCATCGACTGATTGATTTTGTGATGCAGTTCTGAAATTTTTTGTTCGTATTCGAGAGATTCTTCTTCGAGTTTGGCGGTTCGGCTTTCGGCTTCCATGCGTGCTTTTTCTGATTCGGACAGTTGAGAGTCAAGCCGTTTGATGTCGATGATCGTCTGCTCGATTTTTCCCCTGTTTTGCCGATGGTTTTCTATAAAAACCAGAATGATCATCATCAAATAACAAATTGCCCCTACGATGACGCCCAAAAAAATCCAGTACATGATGCTCCTCGCATGGCTATAAAAACAGGGGACGTCCTAAAAGGCGTCCCCTGTTTTGTGTTTGATGCCTTTGCGGTGCAATCTCTTTTATCCCTTTTTTTCGTGGTGCCGACGCATGGCCAACACTTGCACAAACGTGTCTGAAAGGCTGAATCCCTTGCGGGAATATTTCAGCATTGTTTCGCGCGACATCACCATCATTGTGCCCTGATCGGGATCGGGAT
>CAXNEV010000232.1:0-6237 GCA_964200925.1 Candidatus Latescibacterota bacterium
TTGCACACAAAGGCGGCGTTCATATCGATGCCATGATGAAACAACCGGCCACCTATGAACACTGCAATGCCGAAGCCGTTGGCAACCGCAGACGCTTTTTATTATCGGAACAATCGGGCGGGGCCACGATAGCCGCCAAACTGGATCACCTGATCCCCGGCCTCGACAAACGCCATCCCACCGTGCAAAAAGTGCTGCAAAAAATCAAACAACTCGAACACGATGGATATGTATTTGAAGCTGCCGAAGCCTCTTTTGAAATTCTCGCCCGCCGCGAACTGGGCACCATACACGATCCGTTCAAACTCATCAACTTTCGCACCATCAACAGGCAATCGGCCCATTCATCGGAAGTGGAAGCCATTGTCAAAATTGAAGTAAACGGCAAAATACACCACACCGTTGGCGAGGGCGACGGCCCGGTTAATGCCCTGGATGCAGCCCTCCGCCAGGCCCTTGAAGGCGTTTATCCGTGCCTTGCTGACGTGCGCTTGGAAGATTATAAAGTGCGTGTGCTTTCAAGCGCCGATGGCACCGCAGCCAAAGTGCGCGTTTTGATTGAATCCACCGACCGCAAGCGCGTGTGGAGCACGGTTGGTGTGTCGGAAAACATCATTGAAGCCAGTTGGATCGCCCTTGTTGACAGTTTGACCTATAAACTTTTGATAGAAGGTGTCATTGCCAAAAAATCATAAAAAATTCTATTGTGACCCCACATGACAAAACCAACCATCTGTCAAATTGCATATAACCCTTCTCCAAATTAGACAAAATATTCCTCTTCCAAGTTTACAGGAGAACATTTAGGGTTTTAACCCTTTCAACAGGAATTTGACATGCAAATCAATTCTCGGCGTATCGAACGCCTGCCGCCTTATGTATTTCACCAAGTTAATGCGCGCAAAATGGCTTTGCGCCGTCAGGGAATCGACATTATCGACCTTGGAATGGGCAATCCGGATCAGCCCACGCCGCAGCACATCGTTGATAAATTGATAGAAGTGGTAGGCAATCCGCAAACCCATGGTTATGCCCCATCAGCGGGTATTCCGGCCTTGAGACGCGCCATTTGTCGCCATTATAAACGGCAATTTGACGTGGATCTCGATCCCGAAACCGAAGCCATGGTCACCATTGGTTCCAAAGAAGGCCTGGCCCATATTTGTCTGGCCCTGCTTGATCCGGGCGATTTGGCCATTGTACCCAATCCGGCATATCCGTTGCACATTTACGGGGTTGCCATCGCCAATGGCAACGTCTTAAGCCTGCCCTTGCGGCCCGAAAAAGAGTTTGTGCCCGACCTGCAAATGATTTCACGAGAATTGTGGCCCAAACCCAAAGTGATGATTTTCAATTTTCCGCACAACCCCACAACAGCAACCGTTGATATTTCTTTTTTTGAAGAAATTGTCGAATTTGCCCGTCGCCAAAACATCATCATCATTCACGATATGGCCTATTCGGATATCGCTTTTGACGGGATCAAAATTCCCAGCCTGTTGCAAGTCAAAGGGGCCAAAGAAGTGGGTGTGGAATTTTACACCATGTCCAAATCTTACAACATGGCCGGGTGGCGCGTGGGGTTTTGTCTGGGCAATCCCGATGTGATCAAAGCTCTTGGGATCATCAAAAACTATTACGACTACGGCGTTTTCACTCCCATACAGGTGGCGGCTATTGCAGCCCTGGATGGGCCACAAGATTGTGTTCGCCAATCCACACAAATGTATCAAAACCGTCGCGATACCCTCGTTGAAGGTCTCAATCGCATTGGATGGCCCGTTAACAAACCCAAAGCCTCTATGTTTGTTTGGGCTCCCATTCCAGAAAAACACCGCCACCTCGGCTCAATGAAATTTGCGCTCAAGCTGATGGAAGAAGCCGAAGTAGCCATTTCTCCGGGCATTGGGTTTGGCGATATGGGCGAAGGGTATGTGCGCATTTCACTGGTTGAAAATGAACACCGCATTCGACAAGCCGTGCGCAACATCAAACGGGCATTGTTTTAGAAAAGACGAATAGACGAACTCCGCCCAACTACCCAAAGTCATTACAAGCTTCGATTTGCTGATTCGCTGATGACTCGCTTCGCTCGTGATCAGCAGGGCACATGCGGTGCGTTCCCTGTGGGAACTTGCGCTTCACGCACCCGCTGATTCGCCGAAAGGACACCTCATGACCGTCACCGAAGGCACCATTTATCCACCCAAAGGATTTAAAACAGCCGGCCACAACTGTGGCCTCAAACAAGGCGGCAAAGACCTCACCCTCCTTGTTTCAGACCGCCCCGCCAGTGCTTCGGGCATGTTTACCACCAACCGCGTGTGTGCCGCCCCGGTGCATCTCAACCGCGAACATTTAAAAAATGGCCGGGCACAAGCCATTCTGGTCAACAGCAAAAACGCCAACGCTTGCACCGGACAACCCGGGTTAGAAGATGCCCGACAATCCGCACAAACCGTAGCACAATACCTCCATATATTGCCCGAAGATGTACTGGTGAATTCCACCGGGGTCATCGGCGTGCGGTTGCCGCTTGAAAAAATTCAAAACGGCATTCGCGAAATTGTTCCCAAATTGAGCGAAAACGGCTGGGACGATGCCGCAGAAGCCATCATGACTACCGACACCGTGCCCAAAAAAGCCTCGGTGCGCCTCAATTTAAACGGCGTGGAAATAACGTTGGCCGGCATCACCAAAGGGGCGGGAATGATTGCCCCTAACATGGCCACCATGCTGGGTTTTATTGCCACCGATGCGGCTTTATCTTCCGAACAAATCAAAAAATCATTGCAAAAGGCCGTTGCCCAATCGTTCAATTGCATCACGGTTGACGGCGACATGAGCACCAACGATACCGTGTTAATGCTGGCCAATGGCGCGGCCGGAGGGCCTATATTATCAGGCAAAAATCTGCGCATCTTCCAAAATGCCCTTAATGCCCTGTGCATCAGCCTGGCCAAACAAATCGCCCGCGATGGCGAAGGGGCAACCAAACTCATCACCATTCGCGTCACGGGAGCCAAATCGTTCAAAAATGCACGCACCGTGGGCCTGTCGGTGGCCAACTCCAGTCTGGTCAAAACCGCTGTGTTTGGGCGCGATCCCAACTGGGGGCGCATCTTGTGTGCCGTGGGATATGCAGGGGTGAACATCGATCCTGAAAAAGTGACCGTATCCATGACGGGCATTCCCATCTATGGCAACGGCGGAGGGCTGCCTTTTGACCGCCAGGGGGCCATTGAAGCCCTTGCGGCCAAAGACATTCCCATCGACATCGATCTGGGTGCAGGCAACACTTCGGCAACACTTTACACATGTGATCTCACTTATGAATACATCAAAGTCAACGCAGAATACACCACTTAAACCCGGTCGCGAGTCACCACTCAGCTCCTTTGGCATGTTTTTTTGACTTGCGACCCTCGTCCCGTGACTGTGATTTTCATCGTCAAATACCTATGACCTTTTCTAAACGCGTTTTAAACATCGAAGCTTCCGCCACCGTTTCCGCATTTGCACGGGCGGGCGAACTCAAACGGCAGGGTGTTGATCTCATTTCTCTTGTTGCGGGTGAACCCGACTTTGATACTCCCCCAAATATCAAAGAGGCCGCCATTTGCGCCATTCGGGAAGGTCGCACCAAATACACCAACCCGGCCTCCGGCATTCCCGAACTCAAACAGGCCATTTGCAACAAGCTCAAACGCGACAATGCCTTGCATTATGACCCATCCCAAATCATTGTCACATGTGGGGCCAAACAAACCATCTTTGACGCCATTGTCGTTTTGATTGAGGAAGGTGATGAAGCAATCATTCCCTCCCCCTACTGGACCAGTTATGCCGATCAGGTCAAATTAATGAGCGGCACCCCGGTAATTGTTCCCACCAACAAACGCAATGGGTTTTGCATGACAGCTTTGCAATTGCAACAGGCCATCACCCCGCGCACCAAATTTGTTTTATTCAACAGCCCTTGCAATCCCACCGGTGCAGTTTACACAAAAGAAAACCTCAAAGCCTTTGCCGATGTCATTGCTGAGGCTGGCATTTACATTATCGCTGATGAAATTTATGAAAAGCTGCTCTACGATGGATCAGAACACGTCTCCATTGCCTCATTACATCCCGATTTGCCACAGCGCACGTTAACCGTAAATGGGCTGTCTAAAGCCTATGCCATGACGGGCTGGCGTGTGGGATATGGTGCCGGCCCCAAAGACTTGATTCAACTGATGATCAAAGTTCAAAGTCAGGAAACCACCAACACCTGTACCATTTCACAATATGCGGCCATTGAAGCCCTCAATGGCCCCCAAGACAGCGTAGAAGTCATGCGCCAGGCATTTCAGCAAAGACGCCACCAGATTGTGGATCGCCTCAATACCATTCCTAATTTTCAGTGCGACTTGCCCCAGGGCGCTTTTTACGTTTTTCCCGATGTCACCCAGCTTTTTGGCAAATCCTGTACATGGGGCACTTTAAAAAATGACATCGATGTCTGCAATTTTTTGCTCGATGAAGCCCGCGTGGCTTGCGTGCCTGGTGTTGGATTTGGCGCACCTGGTTATCTGCGATTTTCTTATGCAGCAGCAACCGAACAAATCACAATTGCCATGGATCGCATTGAAGAAGCTATATCTAAACTCTCTTGAACGAGGCTTTTATGGCTGGCATCACTTATCTCGATTTTGAAAAACCTCTATTAGAACTCGACGAAAAAATTTCGGCTCTAAAAGCGCAAGCCGAAGCAGAAAACCTCGATATGTCTGGCGAGATTCAGTCCCTTCAAGACAAACGCAATAAAATTGAAACAGACCTCTATACCCACCTGACCCGATGGCAAAAATATCAGTTGTCACGCCATCCCCAGCGCCCTTATTCCCTCGATTATATCAATCTGATGCTCACCGATTTCATCGAACTTCACGGAGATCGCTTTTACGGAGATGATCAGGCCATTGTTGGCGGTCTTGCCCGTCTCGACGGTGAACCCATTGTTGTCATTGGCCAGCAAAAGGGGCGAAACACCAAAGAGAATCTCCAACGCAACTTTGGCCTGCCCCATCCCGAAGGATATCGCAAAGCCCTGCGCCTCATGAAAATGGCCGCAAAATTTAACCACCCCGTTCTCACGCTGGTCGATACCCCAGGGGCATTTCCTGGTCTGGCTTCAGAGCAGCGCAGTGTGTCAGAAGCCATTGCGCGCAATCTGTTTGAAATGGCCCGTTTGGCCACGCCCATTGTGGTGGCCATCATTGGCGAAGGCGCAAGTGGTGGGGCATTGGGCATCGGTGTTGGCGACCGCATTCTCATGATGGAAAATGCCTGGTACTCGGTGATCAACCCCGAATCTTGTTCGCTCATCCTCTGGCGCAATCGAGACCAAAAAACAGTTGCAGCAGAAGCCATGAAAATTGCCGCCGAAGATCTGGTTCAATTGGGGGTTATTGATTACATTGTGCCAGAACCTTTTGGTGGCGCGCACCGAGACCATAAAGAAGCAGCCCTGCAATTGAAAAAGGCTGTACGAAAAGCCATAGAGGAAACGCGGCATATTCCCGTATCAGACCTGACAGGTCAGCGCGTTGAAAAGTTTTGCAAAATGGGAAAATGGGAAGAAATTTAACCCAAAAAAAAATTTGAAGTGCAATGCGCTTAAGTTTCAAGACTTTATTTCTGTTCAAAAAAAATATCATAAATTGAATCAAATAAGTCCTTGACTCCCCACCTTTAGCCGTATATATTCTACCTGTGCTTCAAAGGTATATAATCACATAATATTCATATTTTTAATATGTTTATATGTTGCCATGAGATTATATGCCCGGATATGTCACCACCATATCCAGCAGGGGGGGAATCGCGAATCATGCAACCTCATTTTTGGGGTCTTCAATCCGCATATGCATCATCAGTGTACATTAAAGTCTATAAAAAATTAGACTTCCCAATTTGAATTCCCAATTCTCTCTCCAATCTGTTGTTTTTGCAATCTATTCAATTTACATTTATTTTTGATATTTCCAATTTTGGGGGTGGATGGAGGTTCAAAAACATCTTCTCGCTCTGGATTGGTCTGGGAGAAAAAAGGATTGTTCTTCGAGTGGTCCTGCATAGTGTCAATAACGATTTTATTTTGGACATATTTAACGGTTTAAAAATGGACACATTTGGCGGTATGGGATTTAAGATTGTATCAAGAAATCCTCCTGAGAAGAAAAAGGGTTGGTG
>CAXNEV010000233.1:0-6223 GCA_964200925.1 Candidatus Latescibacterota bacterium
CCATCCATGCGTGTGTTGCCGATATCCTGGGGGCGCGACGGCATTGATGGCGATCTGGATGTGGATAACGACGCCACCATTGATCTGTATTATACCACCCGATCCAATTTTAAGACGGTAGGAGGAAGTGTGGCCTATTCGTCGAGCAACTCAACGGGTGCGGATGTATTGGATGACATTGCCCAGGGCAAAACCGATACCCATTTGATTGCCAGCAACATTGCCATGAAACCCGATGGTCAGTTTGACAATTTTTACAACTGGGATCTGTGGAGTTATGTGTCGCCGGAAAACACCGTGCCGCGCACCGACACCCGGTATTACATCTATGCCATTCTCAAAGGCGGTTCCACACAGCGTCTGGTTTCATTTACCGATGCCGGGCGCATTATGTTCCAACACCCGCCCTATATTCGGCCCATTGAGCCTTCAGAAAATCACAACGTGACCGTTGATCAACCGGTGCTGATTGCGTGGGAGGCGGTGGATATTGACAATACGGGCAGCGATGGTATTGTGCCCAGCAGTGGGTTGTCGGCACCCAATTTGCGCACCAACTCGCCCAATATTCGAATCTTGATCACTTCGGCCGATTATGGCGAAGTGACCACCTGGGCATCGATTACCAATGCCGCCAACACAGAGCCTTTGTGGGTGGGCAATTCGGCCGATGGATCACGATCCGGAGAATTTGAACTGAACGAAGGGGTAGATACGTCATTTGTGATCATTGGCAATCGCATGCGCAACAACCTCAAAAATGGGCAGTCGCTCAAAATCGGTGTGGCACACCATGTGTATCTGGCCATCGACGGGCGGGGGGCCGGCGATATGCCAAGCGTTTTTCACGGTCGTTCGCCGCTGGTCAAAGCGCCGGGCACCATCACGTTTAGCGGGGCTGTGCCGACCAACCCGGCCACGAGCAACCGATTCATTTTGCCCAAGGAAATACAGGTTTTTCCAGAGGCCAACCGATCCAGGGGCCGTTTGCAAGTGCCCATTGTGCCCGAAGTGACACCACACGGCAAACAAATTGACGTGGTGAATCTCTATGTGACGGTGGATACCGCCTATTTTGAACCGATGGATATGGACTCCAGCCTGGCCGGGTATCAACCCTTTACGGCAGGCACGCGCGATTCTCTGGATGTGACCAAAATCAGCCAGGCGGCCTATATCGATCCTACCAACAGAAACAAATGGCGGCTCGATTTTCGATACGATGACGCACTTGGCAATGGCATGACGTTTTTTGACGGGGTGAAACCGCTTGCATTTATCAATTTGCTGACCAAGCCCACAACGGGGTCTTCCACGATTACGCTGGACAATTCGGGAACGCGCACGAGCAATATGCTCGACAACACGCTCACAACCGTTACACCGGTTGCCATTGACCCGGATAATCAGATTGAAGTGACGTTTATTGCGCGCACCATTGTGACCGGTTCGGTGCCTTTGCAGGGCCGAGATACCGTGCACCCATCGGCAGATACGGTGACATTTGCCCTGCGAAAAGTGGGGGATTTCAAAACACTGGTCGATTCGCTGTTCAATTTAAACGATGTCGATGCCAACAAAGCGGGCGTTCAGGTGAAATCGACCGGGGTGAATGGGGATTTTACATTAAACCATGTGCCACCGGGGCGCTGGGTGCTTTCGGCTTCGGTGAGGCGATATTTAACCGGGCATGATACGCTGAATGTGCCAACCGGACAAACGACCATCAGCAACGTGCAGCCAGTGAAATTGCGCGATTATACCGGAACGGAATTGTTGGGAGGGGATGCCGGTGGATATACCGATAGTCTGGGCAGAAGTGTGCCCGACAATTTCATCAACTCGGCCGATATCAATGTTATCAATGCGGCGCTGTTCAAAACGCTGGGGCAAACAGGTTATAACACATTTGCCGACATCAACCAGGACAGTGTGATCAATGGTACGGATAAAGATTTTGCCACCCAAAACCAGACCAGCAACACAGGAGAATCGGGCAAAAAGATGCCGGTATTCCCAACGTTCAAACAGGTAACAACAGAAAAAAACAATGCCGATGCGATCATTGGCCTAACGGGTGTGCCCGCACAAGAGCTCAAACCCGGCGATACCTTTGATGTGACCATGTCGATTACCGGGGCCATCAAGGTGCGCACCTATGAGGTGCATCTGGATTTTGACCCGACAAAATTGGCCTTTGTCGATTTGATCTCAACCGGCACGTTGTTTCAACTGTACCAGGCCGATATGGGGGGGAACATTCGGGGCACAGATCTGGGCCTTGTCAATTCCATTGTTGGCCAAACGCCTTATGGCGCGTCGGGAGATGGCGAACTGGCAACCATCCGGTTCCGGGTTATTGCCAGATCCACAAAGACCGAATTAAAAGTGACGGATGCCACGCTGATCAGCGTGGATCAAAAATCGGCCAAACCCAAACTGGAAGATGCCAAGGGGATTGCGCTGGGTTATGGGGTGCTGGTTTATCACGACGCAAGTGGGAAAGAAGTGCGCGGCCTGGTGCTTGGCGAGGTGGATGCCAAAGTCGATTTCAACGACTTCTTAATCCTTACCCAAGCCTTCGGCACCACCTCTGGAACCAGCAAATTTGACCTGCGCGCCGATCTCAACGGCGACAATGTGATCAACTTTGCCGACTTCCTGATCCTGGCCAACGACTTCAACAAAGTGGCCGTGGATGCCCCTTCAGCCCTGCGAGGAGGCAAAACGACACCTGCACCGGGTGCCAATGCCAAAGCATCTGTGGGCTTGAGCCTCAACGGGGCGGCCAAAATGGGTGAAGCGGTATCGGTGATGGTCCAGTTGACCGATGCCAATGCCCTGTCGGGCTGGGGTATCACGGTTGGGTATGATGCACAACAGTATGCCTTTGTCGGTGCATCTGCCCCCGAAAACAACCTGCTGCTTTCCTCTGGTGGTTCCACCCCCTTGTTCCTGGTCAACACCAACCAGGCCGGTCTGGTGAGCATCGCCAATGCCTTAACCGACGGCAGTGTGTCGGGTGAAGGATCGCTGGTGGTGCTGACGTTCCAGCCCAAAGGTGTGGTGGAAGAAGGTCGGTTTGAGATTGTCAACGGGGTGTTGTTTGACAATGCCCGGTTGTCAAACCCGGTTGGTTTGACGGGTCTGGATGTTCGTTCGGTGCCGGCAGAATTTGCACTGATGCAGAACTTCCCGAATCCGTTCAACCCTGAAACGACCATCAGTTATGACCTGGCAGGAGATGTGGATGTTCGTTTGGAGGTGTATAACGTGATGGGTCAGTTGGTTCAAACGCTGGTGAACGACCATCAAAATGCGGGTCGGTATCGCATGGTGTGGTCGGGCCAGGATGCATTGGGTCGCCAGGTGGCCAGTGGGATTTATTTCTACCGGTTGCAGGCGGGTGACTTCTCACACGTTCGAAAGCTGATGCTGTTGAAGTAGGCAATTTTTTCCGGGGAGGGGCAACCCTCTCCGGATTTTCAAAGGCGGGGTGTGATTTTCACAACCCGCCTTTTTCTGTCAATTTTCCCACCCCCCTGCGCTGTAAAACAGGTTGAGATATAGATATTTCCCACAGATATGTCTATATTTCACCATATCCTGCCGATTTGCCATCCCTTTCCCCTGTTTGTATCCCAATCCCTGGTGGCACGATAATTGCAAGTTCCACCGGGTGATCACCGCGTTTTCTTTCCATTATTGTTATTCACCTTTTGTATTGAGGCAACCGTGAAACGGTTTTTGCTCTTTGCGCTTGTGTTTTTTGTAGGCCTTTGTGTTGGCATAAGCCCGGTGCAGGCGGCCAAACAGGGGCGTGCCAATCTGTTTTTGCGCAGCTCGGTGACCAAGCTGACCACAGCCTCTTTACAGGTGGGGGATGCACTCAATCTGGAACTGTTTATCGAAGGGCGCGAGGAACAAATTACGGGTATCGATTTGTTTTTGAGTTTCGACGATACCTTCATGCAGCTCATTCCGGCTGGTTCCCATCCGGTTAGCGGTGCCCCCCGGCCTTTTACAGATGGCGGATATCTCGGCACAGCCGCACAGGTCAATGACACACAGGGCGACAATATTGGCAGTAGTAATGCCAACAACCAGCCCGGCTTTCAGATGCACTACAACGCCGATATTCCCAGCACATTTGGGGGTGGGCAGCGGTTTGTATCTGGCGATGGGGTGATTGCGCGGTTTTCGCTGCGCATTATTCGCAAACCCGTTAATGGGGCAACGGTTGTCAATGTGGTGCGTGCGTCGGCCACCGGTGGTGAAACGGGATATTACAAAGTGGGAGATGCAGGCAATATTTATTCGTTTAACGGCATTACCAGCCTGTCGCTGACCATTCAGGGGTTTAACACGTCGTTAAATATTCCCGATATTTACATGTTGCCAGGCCAGATTGATTCAACGCTGGATTTGGATAACCACATTGAAGAACCGGCAAATCCCGATTCCACACTCACATGGACCAGTTCGATTCCACTGCCAGACAGTGTGCTGGTGGCCATCAACCCCACTTCACACCGGGTGCGGGTGGATCCTCGCATCATCACGGGCACCGATACCACGAGTTTTATTGGCATTGCCCGGGTTTTGTTTACGGCTACCACCCGTTTTGATGAATCCATTAGAGATACCGTTCGCATCATTGTCGATACCCCGCCGCGTTTTGTCAAAGGAGTGGGGCCAGAAACCGTGCGCTATTTTGAAGACCGCGATACGACCTTTGTGCTTAAAGCCAGAGATCCCGACAGGGGCGCGCGTCTGGTGTTTACCAAAATAGACACGTCGTCGCTTGTATTTGCGTTTCTCGATGCCCAATCTGTTTCGGGAGATACCACAAAACAGGTGGTGCGCATGTCTGCCAGGCAGAATTTTTTTGGCCGAGTACAACAGCGCTTTCGCGTGACAGACCAGTTTGGACTGGTCGATACCCTGGCCGTGATTTTTGATGTGAAACCCGTCAATGATCCGCCCGAATTTATCAAGGACTTGGGCACCGTGGATGTGGATGCTTTGGGGCAAACGTCGCTGAGTCTTGCAGAATATGTTCGGGATATTGACGACCCATTTTCCCGGTTGCAGTTTTCCTTTACAGGTGTTGACAGCATTGCTTTTACTGTGATCAATGGCAATGTTGGAAAGTTGCTGATTACGGCTGTACTTCCGTTTCAGGGAACGCGCACGGCCAACGTGGTGGTGACCGATACGTCAAATGCCGTGGCCATTAAATCCATTACCGTGCGCGTGTTGCCACCCAAAGATCCCCAACCGCCCAAATTAAACAGAACGTGGATGAAAATAGGGGTGCGCGCAGGGGCAGAAGCAACGGTTGTGTCTTTGGATACGTTGGTGAGTGATCTGGATACGGCCAAAGACAAATTGATCTGGACGCACAGCCCCATAACACGCGTGCAGGTGGATGCGCCATCGCTGCAAAATCGGCAATTGCGCGTTTCTGCCCCGGCCGATTCCACGGGGTTTCGGCGCATGACTTTGAAGGTGACCGATCCCACGCCGTTTTCAGATTCGATGTCGGTGCGCGTTTATGCCTCTTCGGTGTTAAACGGAATCCCTGTGGCAGGTGGTTTGCCCGATTTGACCGTGGTTGTCGGGAAAACCGACTCTATTAAACTGAACGATTATTATTTTGATGCCGATCACACCAATCAGCAGGTCACCTGGACGGCGTCGGGGAATCGCGATGTAGTCGTGACCATTGACCCGGCCACACACAAGGCCACATTGAGCCCGAAAGAAGGGGCGACCAACACCTTTGAAGATATTGTGTTTACCGTGCGAGATCCCGATGGCAAAACGGCAACAGATACCGTGCGGGTTGGCATTTTGGATTTTGGCAGTGTGGTGATCGACCTAAATGTGATTGGGCGGCGCGTCGATTTAAAATTGGGCCAGGCAGACACCGTGGGGCTTACTCCTTTAATTCGGGTGGGCAACATCAATAACATTATCTGGAAGGCCACGTCGCGAAATCCGTCGGTTGTTTTTTCACAGCTTGATGCCCTTGGGCGCAATTTGTTTTTGATTGGGGTGCAGCAGGGCAGTTCGCAGGTGGTTTTAACCGCTACCGATACGTTGAGTGGCAAAAGTTTTACCGACAGTTTGCTGGTGGTTGTGGGTTTTGGCGCAACATCCGATAGCCTTGCAGTGCAAGACATTGGCCCACTGGTGTTAACGGCAGGTCGCGATACCA
>CAXNEV010000234.1:0-6215 GCA_964200925.1 Candidatus Latescibacterota bacterium
AAGGACCTCAATTTTTAAAGGAGACTCATACAATGCATGCGACAGATGCCATTGTAGATACAGATGTTCACCCGATGTCTGATTATGAGAAATTTATTTTTGACCTCAAGGGGTTCATTGTAATTCCGAATGTGCTTACAGAAACAGAAGTGCATACGGTAAAAGAACACATCGCTGCGCTGTCAAAAACCCCCGAAAGTCTGCCAGAACATCACCGGGCACCGATTGCCGGACCAGCCGAGTTTTTGATTGATCACCCGCGTGTGATGGGTATTTTGCAAACGGTGATTGCGCCCAAGCGCGAACACATTCGTTTGGAGAGTGTGTTTATCTCACAGCGATCTGTTGAAACAACGCAAGAGCAATGGAGTCCGCATGTGGGCGGAACAAATCTACACCCCTCTTTTTCTTTTCGATATCACGATGGGCGCATTTACAGTGCCATGACACGTGTGGTTTGGGAACTGAACGAGGTGGTGAAAGGGCAGGGAGGAACATGTCTGGTACCCGGATCGCACAAAGCGAATTTGGCATGTGCCCATGATGGCAATTGGCCTGAAGAAGCCGATGATCCCAACTCGGGAGTTTGGGAAACATACGGTTGCCCGCCGGGCAGTCTGGTGGTATTTTCAGAAGGTGTGCGTCACACCGGGTCACAGTGGACAAATCCACATAACCCGCGTTGCGCCATTTTGATGGCATATAACCATGTAACTGTACGTTTTCATGAACCCAAGCCGTGTATGAATCCAACTGTGATTGATGGATTATCAGAATCCCGGCAGGGGTTTTTCCGGGATGTTTGGGTGCTTGGAAACAAACGATAAGATCTCAAGGGAAGGATGGCGCTGATGGACAAACCAGATTTTGCCAAATATTATTGTTATGACGAACTGTCGGAATTGCTGAAAAATTTTGAGCGTGAATTTGCCGATCTGGCAACGGTTGAATCGATTGGCAAAAGTTATGAAGGGCGTGACATCTGGGCCTTGACCATTACGAATAAAAAGACGGGCAAGGCTCTGGAAAAATCTGCGTTTTATGTGGATGGCAACATTCACGGCAGCGAGGTGACGGCTTCTGTGACGGCTCTTTATTTTGCGTGGAAATTGTTGTCGGGTTATGGCAATATACCGGCCATTACACGTCTGGTTGATGACAGTGCATTTTATATTATTCCGGTTGTGAGTCCCGATGGGGTTGAGCATGTGTTGTCACATGCGGGATTTGTGCGCAGTGGCACGCGTTTTTATCCGTATGAAGAAGCCCGTGACGGGTTGCACGCCGAAGACGTTGACGGCGATGGCATGATTTTGTCGATGCGTTTGGAAGATCCGGGGGGCGGTTGGAAGGTTTCAGAAAAAGACCCGCGTTTGTTGGTGCCTCGGAGGTTTTATGATGTGGAAGGAACGTTTTATCGCGTTTTTCCCGAAGGCGTGATACAGAATTTTGACGGTGTTGCGGTGCCCATCGCACCGGCCAAACAGGGGCTGGATTTTAATCGCAACTTTCCGGCCAACTGGCAACCGCAGGTGAAACAGCAAGGGGCTGGTGAATATCCCTTTTCAGAATCGGAGACCCGCGCCCTGGCTGAGTTTATTACACACCATCCCAATATTTTCGGTTTGCACTCGTTGCACACAGGTATGGAATCGATTATCCGCCCGCCTGCAACACAGACAGACAAAGAGATGCCTGCAGAAGATTTAAAGCGCGTTTTGGAAATTGCTCAATTGGGTGTGGAAAAAACGGGGTATGTGGTGTTTTCTTATCGCAAATTGAACGATGACATTTACGTGGCTTATGGGGATTTTGCAACCTGGACATACGAACAGCTTGGGTTGATCGTTTTTTGTGATGAGTTGTGGGATGTGCGGGCGCGCAGTGGCAAGGATTATATTGAATTGAACAAGATGAACAAGGAAAACGATCTGGACGGTTTGGAAGATGTGGAATTGGCGGTGTTGAAGTGGAACGACGAGGTGTTGCAGGGAGAAGGTTTTGTCAACTGGCATACATTTCATCATCCGCAGTTGGGGGCTGTTGAACTTGGGGGCTGGAAACGACTGTTTCGCAACAATGCCCCGCCCAAATTGCTGGAAGAGACCTGTGAGAAGATGTCGCATTTTTTGATTGCTCATGCACAGGCACGTCCCATTTTGCAGGCCGACTTTCATCTTGTGGAAGAGATCGGATCTCAAACCTATCGCATTGCCGTGGCGGTTCGCAATGACGGGTATTTGCCAACCAACGTGACGGAACAGGCCATTAAGATGAAACAGGCAAAACCCATTGAAGCGCGGATTCATCTGGGAGAAAAAGATGTGCTCATTGTTGGCGATGAAAAACAGGAGATTGGATATTTGAGTGGTTATGGCGGCAGATGGCGGGTTGAGTGGGTTGTGCGTTTTTTTGATGCACCAGCGGCAACCATCGATATTGTGAGTCAGAAAGCGGGTGTGGTGCATCTTGATTTATCGCGTGGGTTGACGGTTTGAGTTTTTATGTACAACATTCACCCTTTTATCTGAGCCGATTGGCTCATTGAGGAAATAGAATGGCAACTTATCGTACGGCTATGATTGCATGTGGCACCATTGCGCGTGTGCATGCCCGCGGCTGGCTCGGTGTTCCAGGGCGGCCCACTGAAATTGGCGCAATTGCCGATACAAACCCCGATGCGCGTCGTGAGTTTGGCGATTTTTTTGAAGTTGGTGAGGCGCATCGATATATGGACTATCGCGAAATGCTCGACAAAGAGCGGCCCGATTTTGTCGATGTGTGTTCGTGGCATCAGCAGCATGCCGAGATGGTTATTGCTGCGGCCGCACGTCGGCCCAAAACAATCCTGTGTCAAAAGCCGATGGCCATTGATCTGGCCGAGGCCGATGCGATGTTAACGGCCTGTGAGCGCAATGGGGTTAAGCTGATGATTGCTTTTCAACGCCCGCACCATGCCACATGGCTCAAGGCTCGCGATCTGATTCGGGAAGGTGTGATCGGAAAAATTGTGCAGGTTCAACTGGAAGATGGCGGCAATATTTTGAATACCAATTCCCACAATATCCGGTTGGCGCTTTTTCTCATGGACGAACCACAGGTTGAGTGGGTGATGGGCACGGCCGAGCGCACCACTGAGCATTTTGAACGCGGGCTGCCAGCCGAGGATGCCTGTTTGGGGTTGGCTGGTTGCAAAAATGGCGCAACCCTCTTGATTCAAGGCAATCTGGTGCGTGGGCTTGGGCAGGGTTGCCGGGTGATTGGCACCAGCGGGATGATGGAACTAAGCACCACGCGCCATCCCGACAGCGAGATTCCTTCGGATGCCCCCATGTATATGCCCGAAGGGCCATCGGCCCGGTATAATTACGAGATTGGCACGGTGCGATATCTCAATGCGTCTTCCAATGGGTGGAAACAAGTGGAAGCGCCCTGGCATGACTGTTGGAGCCATCAGTGTCAGGAGGCGATTGATTGGGTGGAGGGGCGGGTGACTCAGCCGATCAGCGGGGCCGACCGGGGACGTGCTGTGCAGGAAGTAATGATGGCCTTGTTTGAATCCATGCGCAAAAAACAGCGGGTTTATTTGCCATTAAAGACGCGCGTGAATCCGCTTAAACTGATGGTTGAAAGTGGCGACCTGCCTGTTGAATGGCCAGGGGCTTATGAACGCCGTTCCCGTCTTGTTCGGGGCGAGGCCATGTCATGGCATGATACACCGTAAATATCAGGTCTTGAGATAAAGATTTACAATTTGTGAAAGAATGACCATGGACATAAAAATACGTTGGAACGTTCCAAAGCGCTTTAATCCATTAGTCTATTGTCAAAATATTCAGAATCATCATTTAAACATTTATAGAGTGGTTTAACAGTTACATAAAGGAATATTGAGATGACCATTTTTTTGTTTGTCCTGGGGCTGGTTTTTCTTGTTGTTGGTGCAGAAGCGTTGGTGCGAGGTGCTTCTCGTCTGGCGGCTGTTATTGGCATTTCGCCATTGATTATCGGGCTCACGGTGGTTGCGTTTGGCACCAGTGCGCCAGAGCTTGCAGTCAGTGTCAAAGCGGCGTTATCCAATCAGGCCAGTATTGCTGTGGGAAATGTTGTTGGGAGCAATATTTTCAATGTCCTGTTCATTCTTGGTGTTTCCGCGCTGATTGTGCCGCTTGTGGTTGCGCAACAACTGGTGCGACTTGACGTGCCTTTGATGATTGCGCTCTCAATTTTTGTTTTGATTCTTGCTATAGATGGAAAATTCAGTCGCGCTGAAGGGTTCCTGCTCGTTTTGGGTCTTGTTGTGTACGTCTGGTTTTTGGTTCGCCTGAGCCGCAAAGAAAGTGTTGAGGTGAAAGCGGAATATACAAATGAATTTGGGGTTAATGATGATAAAAAAGGGAGCTGGTTCAAGAACATCGGCCTGGTTATTGGCGGTCTGATTCTGCTGGTATTTGGCTCGCGGTGGCTTGTTGACAGTGCCGTGGCCTTTGCCGCCTATTTGGGAGTCAGTGAACTGGTTGTTGGGTTAACCATTGTTGCGGCTGGTACTTCTCTGCCTGAAGTGGTTACCTCTATTATTGCGGCCATTCGCGGAGAACGCGACATCGCTGTTGGCAATGTTGTGGGTAGCAACATTTTCAATATTATGGGGGTACTGGGATGTGCCAGTATTGTTGCACCTGCAGGCATTGATGTGTCAAGTGCGGTTATCGGATTTGATATACCGGTTATGATTGCGGTAGCAGTAGCATGTCTGCCCATATTTTTTACCGGTGGCGTGATCAGTCGGCCCGAAGGTTTGTTATTGCTGGGGTATTATGTGGCCTATACATTGTATCTCATCCTGGCCACATCTCACCACGATGCGTTGCCAAGATTCAGCGATGTGATGTTGTACTTCGCCATACCATTGACGATGATCACGATCATTATTTTAGCACTGCGGGAAATCCGCAGTCGGAAAAAGAGCCAGCAGGCATGATTTTGCGATTGGAGAGGTTGTGACGCGAAAAGACATTGAAAAGGAAATCGGGCGGCGGGCTGCCTGGCACAAACCGCAAACGCATGTGATTGCCGATTATTATCGCATTCGGCGCAAGTTGGCCTATCCGTTGCCGCTGCGAGAAATGGTTTTGCCCAAGATGCCTGTTGCTGGCATTGCCGCCTATCCGTGGTCGATCTGGGTCTTGTGGGATTTTGAAGATCGGGTGAACAGTCTGGGTTGGGCGGGCACATGGTTTGAAGATGAAGAAGCACAAAATCTTGTTCGGCGCGATTTGGGGGCGTTGGCGGATTGGCCATGTTATCGGCAATATGAACGGCCCGATCTGAGTTTGGGGCATTGTGCCAGGATGATGTGGTTGGCCTATACACAATGGGCCTGGCTTGATGATGTGAAGGCTAAAATTGAAGATGCTTTTGCGCGGATTGTTGCAGATGCGCTGAAATACTCGGACGAACACCACGGGCGGTTTGTTTCAAAGGCCGATATTCTGGCACTGGAACAACCGCACAGTGTGTTGCACAATATTCCGTTGATTGGCACTGTGGGCATTGCCCTGGCGGCTCACACCATTGGGCATGAATCTGCATCTGTGCTGGATCAGCGGTTACATGCGATTTTGGGGGCGATTCTCGATTTGCGCCAAAAAGGTCATACCGAGGGTGTTGGATACGATGGGTATATCATGGATTTTGTTGTTCACTGGTTGCAGGTGATCGATGTCAAAGGCCGTATGTCCATGATGAATCACCGGCGTTTTGGGGATTTGTTAAACGAATCGGTGTTTTTGTCTGCACCCGGTGAGGGTGCACAGGTGGCTGAAATTGGCGATGTGGAACCGAAAGAGATGCCTTTTCATTTGTCGGCGCATGCAAAATTGTTGACGTTAAAACCCAATGCGTGTGCGGCATGGCATTTAAAACAATGCCGGATAGATTGGTTAAAGGCCGATGCGCTGGGCGCACTTCATAGGGTGATGCGGCGCATGCGCGGGCAGGAACCGCAGGCCGGAGCACAAGATGCATGTTATGCGTTAATGTTGCGAAGCGGTTGGAATGCCGATGATGTGGCGGTGGTGATGTCGGCGAGCAATTCGCCGATGAGCCATTTGCCGCCCGATGAGGGCACGCTGTTGATCGGGTCACATGGCAAGTGGTTAATTGCCGATCCGGGGTATCAGCAGTATATGAAAAAGCGCGAGCGCGAATTTACA
>CAXNEV010000235.1:0-6211 GCA_964200925.1 Candidatus Latescibacterota bacterium
TGTTGCCGGAAAATACCTGTTTGGCCTCTTCCACTGTGTAAAAGGGATTACCGCTGTTGACATAAACAAACCCGGGCCGTGTGGCCCAGTAGGTGCCCCATGCGTGATAGGCGGCGGCATAGTCGCGGTCTGAAACAGCTTGTTTGACCGCCTCCAGCCCTGGCCGTTCCAGATCCATGGCAGCAAACAGATCCGCATCGGAGATATGTTTGATCTGCCGGTCTATGTAGGTCGGGTTTTCGCGCAAATCCTGAGGGTGGGTGCCATAAACTGCTGAGAAGTGCAGAAAATCTGAAAAACCAACCTCGCCGTCTATATCCAGGTCAAACCGGGCGTCGTACAACACGTCGTCGATCCGCGATCCATAGCGCTGGGCAAAGGCGATGAAATCTGAAAAACCGACCTCGCCGTCGTCGTCGAAGTCGCCGGAAAGGACGGTGTTACTATGTAATGGAAGAACCAGCAACAAAACAAGTGCGATCAAAAGTCGATGTGTCATTCCTACATCTTTCCCGATAAATTGGTATAGTATTTCAGATAACAAACTTGAATTTTCGACAATGGACGATGGTTAAAAGCGTGTTTTTTCCATCGTCTATCGTCAGGTTTTCACTTATTTCAAATCTTTATCTGAAGATCTATAACAACGCACCATCGAATTTGCACCCGCTGATTAGAATCGCGCTTTGAATTCCACCTGTGTGCGGCCATACCCATCTATGGGTGTGATGTCGATCCAGACGGGCGATTCTATGCTCGACTGCTGATGGGTGCGCACATAGGCCGAAGCGTGAATGGCACTGACAATGCGATTGAGCACGGCCAATCCGGTGATGACCGATGCGCGTTTGAGGTATTTGTTGCTTTCGTTTCGCTGGGTTTCATAGTTTTCGCGCAATGGAGAATTGACACTGGGCACATTGGATGTAAAGGGTACGGCAACGTCGCTCCAGCCAAAAACAAATTGGTCGTATTTGCCAATGAGTTCGTAATACTGTTGAATGTCATCGGTTTTGGTGGGCAGGTGTTCGGTTTCGTAATAAGGCTTGGGTTGACCGCTGTTGTAAACCCGCCATGCTTCGTAGCGCGATGGGTTCCAGTGTTGATCGGCAAAAATGCGAAAGTCGGCTTTGAGGTCATTGCCTTTGCCGCGCCATGAAAAATAGGCGGTCCAGGTGAGGGTTTCGGTGGCCATAAACCCGGCGGCGCGCCATTTGGCCCCCGAATAGAGTTCGCCCAATCCGGGAACGAGCAAGGACAGAAAAAAAGCTGTTTTGGGCGATTTTTCTCCTGCTGTGGCGGTATTGCACAAAATGCCTAAGGTCAGGATGCACAAAGTGATACGCCGCATAATGCGCTCCTTATGGGTTGGGCAATGGATGGGAGGGATGGTTTTAACGGCCATGTCCAACGTCGGTCAAAAAACCAAATAACAACGTAAAATATATTTTTAAACCGCTGCGTTCTAAAGGATCGCCGCGTTCTTGCAGGGGGATGTGATCAAATCCATAGGCCACATCGAGGCTGGCGCGTGTTGGAAACAGATAGAAAGATGTGGCATCATAACGCAATTGGGCACCTATTTCGCGTTTCCATCCGCGGTGGAGCAGGGCATCGTTGGCATCGCCGTCCCAGGCGCGGCCCATGCCGGCAAAAAGAGAACCGTAGAGCTGATCGGAATAAATGGGGCCCGTTTGCCGGTCGATGCGCGAGAGAATAGGAAAGCGATAGGCACTGCGCAGCATCAGCGCGCGACGGCCTTCGAGGCTGTAAAACGTGTAACCTTTCATACCGGGCAGGCCGCCGAGAAAAAAGTCAAACGCATCGTCAACCTTGCTGCCGATGAGGCCACCGAAAAATTGAAAACTGAGGGCGCTGTTGCCTGGCCCAACCGGGACAAATTCGGTCCAGTCGAGGGCAAACTGGTTGTAAAAATAATGGTCGTATTCTTCAATGAGCAGAGAGCTGTTTTCTGCAAAACCGTTTAAAAAATAATTGAAATACCGGTCATATTGCAAGGTGAGGCGGCGTCCCAGGCGCGGATTGATTTCGGCTTCGCGCGCACGCGCAACCGCGTCGAGGTGATAGGTGAAAGATAGGTCAAAACCGTTGAGCGTGGTTGCGCCCAGCACCGCACGGCCCAGGCCGTTGAAGCGGGCCACATCCTGCGAGGTGCCATTGCGGTTGTAGATGATGCGCGTGTCGATCAATCCGCCGCGGCGCAGGTTGTATTTGGTGCCAAACTCAACCCCGCCCAGCACAAAAGTGCGGTTGTAAATGCGAAAGTCTTCATCGCGGTTGATCACATCTTCTTCCACATGGCGGGCCAAGCGATAGGCTTCAAGGAAAATGGTGGGGCGTTTTTTGCGGTATTCATAAATGGCATAAAGATCCATGTCCAGATCGTGTGTGACCATGCCGCTGACAAAAAAGGTTTGTTTGTTGAGCGCATCGTCCGAGCCTGCTATGAGTCCCACTTTGAGTTTTCCGGTATCAATGGCAAAACGCGGCATGATCATGGTGGTGCCGTATTCACCTTTGTAGCGGCGATTTTCGAGCCCGGTTGCAACTTCCGGTGGTGTGATGGGGGCTATGTGAAAGGGTTCTGCTTCGATGGGTTCCCAGAGGCCGTTGTCGGTGATGATGCGAATTTCGTAAGCCTCTTTGCCGTAGTGCGAAAAAACAATGCGACCATCTTTGGGATTGGCGTGTGGTTGAAACGCCCCGCCATAAACGCGGGTGATGCGGTGGATGTTGCCATTGGACAAATTGGCGTGATAAAGGTCAAAAATCCCGTCGTGATCCGATGAAAAAACAAGCCCCTGAGCGGTCCAGCATGGGTCGCGGTCATCACCAGCAGAAGCAATGCGCACGATATAATCGCCGCCAGATGGGGATATCGTGGCAATGTCGCGGGTGTTGTCGGGGCGATAAATAGAGAAGGCGATTTGCGACCCGTCGGATGACCAGGTTGGCGTGAAAACTTGGGTGCCATCGTCAAAGTGCGTGAGGGCCGTGATGTCGCCAGAAGATGTGTTGTATAAATACAGGTTGGTATTGCCGCCGCCGTTTTTGACAAAGGCGATTTGTGTTCTGTCGGGTGAATAGGCCGGGTGAATGGCGCGTTGATCGGTTGTCAGGCGGGTTTCGCCTGGAAAGGTTGACTTCCCCAAACCCACTGTACTTTTGAGATTTTGAACCAAGCCCGCACCTGCGGCATCGGGGTTTATGGTGTACAGATCCCACAGTCGAGAACCGTATCTGTTGGGTTGGCTGTGCCGGGCATACAGCATGTTTTTGTTGTCCGATGCCCAGTCAAAAGCTGTGACGGCACCGGGCGCAACAGTTTTGGTGCTGCTGTCGGCAAAAGAATAGACCACCAATCGGGTGCGGCCATAATCCTGGTTTTTATTGGTGAGAAAAGCGAGTTTTTCACCGTCGGGTGACCAGCGCGGATAGAGGTTGAGATAACCTTCGCTGTGAACAAGATCACCCTGTGCCGGTGCAACATCAATGTGTGTTTTTTGCACGGCGTATCGCTCTTGAAGCGATTCGACCCAGCGCTTGTGCAGTTCTTTGCCCGATATGCCCAGTGAGGCTTCAATGGCTCCATCAAAGTCGGTGCGCCACCACGTGGCCATGTTGCGGTATAGATCGGCGAGTTTTTCACGGCCAAAGGTGTTGACAATAAACAGGGTCAGGGCATACCCGTGGTCATACACCTTTTCAAATCCGAGTCCATCTTTGGCCCCAAAAACGCCCATTTCATCGTGGGTCAGCAGGGTGTTGTGATAGGTGGCCTGGCGCAAGATCATGTCGCGGTGTGAATCCCATCGGTCGTGCTGGGCACCGGGGGCCATATACTGGGCGGTGCCTTCGGCAAACCACGGGGGAATGATGGTCATCGGAATGGCATAAGAGGCAAGAATGTTGGGATAACCATCGAGGATATCGTCGCGTTTGCCTTCGCCCTGATAGCGCAAATAGTGGAAAAAAACGGCGGGCATGCGGCGGGAAGATTTGCGCCCGGTTTGCAGCGAGATGATGTGCGTAAATTCGTGGGTGATGACATTTTTTAACCAGTTGGACGTGCCGCGCAAGCCAAAGTCGAGATAAGAGACCCAGATTTCGATGGTGTTGTGATAATAAAAGGCTGCGCCATTGGCATAATCATCGGTGTCTTTGAGAATGATACGCACTTTTTCATCGGGTTCAAAATTGTAGAATAACGTGATCGGGCCGTAGGATTCTTCGGCCGTTTGTGCAGTTTGTGTGGCAAAATTTTCAAGACCCTGATGGTAATAAATTTTGAAGTGCTCAGTTTCGACAACGCGCCAGTCCAGTTCGGGATGGTTGGCGTCGAATTGAGCAAAGGTGGGCACACTCAGAGTTAAGAGGGCGAGAAGAAGTATGGTGAATAATCGAGGCATAAGACAGAGTCAAGGTAAAAGTAGATTTTCAGATAAAAAATTGAAAACTGACGATGGTTAAAAATGCGTTTGCGCGTTCTAATGTTCAACGCTTTGCTGACCGCTGATTGTTATTTGATAACTGCCGCTTTGATGAAGCGCACTTCTTTTTTGCTGCCGGTACTGGCTTCCACCCTGCAAATATACAGGCCGCTGGCATAATCGGTTACATCCCATGCAATTTCGTTGTCGGTATTGGGCACGGGATTGGTGTGTGTGAGTTGATCGACCTGTTCGCCAATGGGATTGTAAATGGTGACGGTGATGGTTGATATTTCAGATACAAAAAAACGAATGTGTGTTTTGTCGCCATTGCGAATGGGATTGGGATACACATACACGCTTTTTTGAGGGAGCAAATCTCCTGATGGTGTGGCGGGTTGATTTGCCGGGACTTGCAACAGGTGCCCGGAATTGCCAGGCCCACCGCCGAGTTGCCCCCACACAACTTTGTTGCCTTTATAAGAGGAATCGATTTTTTCAATGTGGAAAAGCTGCATAACGCCATTGGTGGTAAAAACCACGAGTTCGAGTGTGCCGTCTTTGTCGAGATCGTCGATGAGTGGTGAAGTTTGAATGGGGCCGGATATGGAGATCGGAAATCCGGGCATTTGTTTGCCCGTTGACGAAAAACCATAGATGAGGCCGCCGTGAGATCCCACTAAAATATCGGTGTTGCCGTCTTTGTCGAGGTCGGCCAATACGGGAGGGGCATCAATGGGGCCCGCGCTGTCTTTGATCGGGAAAGACAAAACACCGCCGGTTTGCAAGATGCCATTAAACCGAAAAATCCAGAGTTTGCCGTTGCCACCGAAGAGAACTTCGATGTAGCCGTCGTTGTCCAGATCGGCCAGAACGGGGGAAGAAGTGGCACCACCGGGCACGGGGTCGCTTTGATACAAAATGCCTGTGTGGCCAATGATGAGCAACTGGCCTTCGCTGGTGGTTACAGCAATATCGTCATCACCATCGCGGTCGAGATCGGCAATGGCGGGTGTACTGAGGGTGAGCGGTGCAAAAGATGCCAGTTGTGTAGACTGGTTGTTGTTGTGGATCAGGTGAACCTGTCCATTTTTAGTAATGGCGACCAGTTCATTGTCGGCATCGGGGGTGATGTTGCCTACAGCAAGGGATTGAACAGATGATCCAATGGTGATGCCGCCTGCATAAAGGGTGTTCCAAACACCCCATTGTACACGGCCATCGGACCAGCCCCAGATGTCAACGGAGGCATCTGGAAAATTTGCGATAACCGGCGGTGCCGACAGGTTTGTGGCCGTGACAAAGGTGGTGACGAGGCTATCCAATGTGTCGTTTTGCCACCGATATTGCACGCTGCCATGCCCGGCAATCCATTCTATGCCCGACAGCGATTGCAGAGTTCTTATGGCTGGTGGGAAATCCAGTTGTGCGTTGAGTTCAATCGGGGAAGATTTCCCGGAAAGTGTCCAGAGGGTGTTGTTGAAAATTTCAAATTGGCCATCGTTGTTGAGGTCTGCCGTGCGGGGTATTTGGCGCGGGGTGAGGGGCAAATTGGCAACCGGCCAGTTGTCTTGCTGTTGTGAAAACCGAATGGCCACGGTCATGGTGTCAGAAGGTGGGCTGAGCACTTCAATGGTGATGCCTGTTGGATAGTGCAAATTGCTGCTGGTGTTGGGATTGGTGCCGGGGCCAAAGACGGTGTTGTTGCCCACATAAAAGGGATCTTTGGGGCCGCCTTCAATGGCGTCAAACGAGATGAT
>CAXNEV010000236.1:0-6166 GCA_964200925.1 Candidatus Latescibacterota bacterium
CCACGAAACGCGGTATGTGGCCAGTGGCGAGCATGTGATGAAACAGTTTGTCACGGTGAAAGACAGTGAGATTTTAACGGGCGATCACTTTCCGACGGTGTGGCCAAAGGCATAAAAGGGTTCATTCAGAAATAAAGTTACAGTTTGCGACAAATCAACGAATCAACGAATCTGCGAATCGCTCATGACTCGCTTCGCTCGAGATCAGCGGGGCACCTGCGGTGCATTCCCTTCGGGAATCTGCGCTTCGCGCACCCGCAGATTCGTCTATTTGCCTGATGCTCATAACTGGAAAGTTATTTATAGACAGACCCATAGTCGAAATAACGGAGATGACATACAAAAGCCGTTCGGAGGTGATCCGAACGGCTTGTTTGTTATAAAAGATCGGGATTTCAACAGGCACAGGTTGCGGTAAACGGCTGTTGAAGTGGATCATTTTTTGACATGGATGCTAAAGTTTTCTGTCTTTGAGCGGCATGGCATAGTGAATTTGCCGAGCCACTTCGGTAAAACCCGAACGGGGATAAAAATTTTGACCAATGGCATTTTGGTCGAGGGTTTCAATTTTGGCAACTTTCATGCCTTGAGCTTCAAAATAATCAAAGGCCGCTTTCATCAACGCTTTGCCCGCCCCTTTGCCCCGGTATTCGGGCAGGACCGACAGGTTGGGAATCTGGCCGATTTTGCTTTCGTGATCAATGCGCGTGGAAATATATCCCATCACTTTGCCATTTTCTTCATAAACAAACACGCCTTCGGGGTTTGCCGCCACATCGGCATCGACGTGTTTGGCTTTGCGGGCGCGCCAATCCGTTTCGGCAAATTGACCAAATTTTTTTTCAATGTTGTGGTCTATCGACACGCCTTCAAAACAAATGACGGTGATGCGCCTCAGGTCTTCGATGTCTTCTGGCTTGTATGTGCGAATCAAGGCTTGAACTCCTTGTGGGTTTCGGCTCGATGGCAAAAAATTACGGGTTTTGTTTCAAAGTTTTTTAAGCAGGTCTATCACCGGCCCTTTGAGGGGAAATCCGGCATGATCACCACCAATGGCGAGTTTCATCGTTGATTCCTTTTTTATCATAACGTTGCGCCATAATACACATCTATGGGCACGTTTGACAGGTGTTGCCTGACGGTTTGGGCAATATCATCCACTTCGGCATTGGACAGAGGGGACACAAAGGATTCGGCGGGTTGTCGGGCAACCGTGTAAATTTGAACCCCTTTCAGGCTGCCGCCCTGTTGCAAAATGTTGCCGAGTTGATTGGCATAGGCCGCAATTTCTTCTGGCGACGGGCCCTGGTTGTGAATGCGCATAAACAGGCTTTGGATGACAATGGGCCAGCGCCGGGCGGCTATGAGCAGGTTTTGGACCACTTTGTCAAAAGCAACAGTTGTGCGCTCTACCAGATTGTAATACTCAGCCGTGCCCGCATCGAGTTTGGCCCAAATTTCGCCATTGTTTTGATGCAATATTTCCAGCGCATCGAGCACCTTGGGGCGGTGAAATCGCGTGGCATTGGTGATGACAATGAGTTTGGTATCGGGCAGGTTGAGGTCTTTTTTGATTTGGGCGGCTATTCGAACAGCCCCACCAAATTGTGTGTATGTGGTGGGTTCTCCATCGCCTGAAAAAGCAATGTCGTTGATGCGTTTGAGTTCGTTGGGCACCTCTTTGAATTTGGGATGTGTGAAGAGCAGGCCCGATTTGGCATCTTCAAGCAGGGCGCGCAGTTCGCTTTCAAGGCGGGAAAGATCGACCTTGCGATATAACGGAGCAACGGTGCGATCCACCTGGCAATAGATGCAATCAAAATTGCATATTTTGTCGGGATTGAGGTTGATGCCAACCGATAAACCGCGAGATCGCCGCGAAATAACGGGATAAACATAGCGGTTGGTTTCAAAAACGCGCGGGTGTGCGGTGATGGCGAGATTGAGTGCATCTGTGGTTGAAGACATAGGGCAATCTTTCGGCTGTGGCCTGTATTGGGGGCAAAATAAATATCGGTGCGGGTTGATTGTGGGTGTTTGAAGATTTATGTTGCCATTTACATGAAAAATAGGACCTTTCGAGCGCAGGTATAAGATAATAGACCCAATGATCTTCTGAAAGTAAAAATCCCGATAGGTGTGGAAGGAGTTTGTTCAAATGGATCATCATGTTCAAGCGGCGATGATGGGTTTGCCCGACAAACCCGTGGTGAAACTCAGTCGGAAAGATTTGTCGCGGTTTCGGGCTGTGATGGGTTTGGATGGTGATGGCGTGGTTGTGCCCGATATGACCGTGGAGGAAAAAGCCGTGCGAAAAAAACGCGAAGATTGGAAGCGCGTTCGTGCGGGCAAAGGGCAGGCAGAACCGTGTTTGTTGTATCGGGATGAACAAATTGCACAGGTGAAACGAAACATTCGCCATGACCGACAAACGGCCAACTGGTTTGAGCGGTTGTGTCGCATTGCCGATGGGGTGGCGGTTTTGCCGCGCGATATTTTTGAGCGGTTAATTGACAGGCAGGGGCCCTGGAGCGGGCACGGCATTTTTTGTCCGAATTGTGTGGATAAAAAATCGCCGCAAAGTGTGCACCTTCGGTTCTGGAAGTGGCAGGTTTCCGATATGGATCGCATTTTATGCCCGTATTGCGGCATTGTGTATCCCCATGCCGATTATATAGAAGAAGGGGTGATCCAACTGCCCCGGTTGGGTCTGGACTATCGTTTCTATTTGAGCCCTGAAGAAAAAATGGCCCCGGATTGGCGGTTGGGAGAACAGGCCCGGCGGTTTGCAAATTTTCCGATTCATGTGTCGATTTCCGGAGAAATTCGGGCCACCAAGCTCAACTGGGCACTGGGGCAGGTGGAGCTCTTGGGGCTGGCATTTGCCATCACAGGGAAAAAGAGTTATGCCCGTGCGGTTGAAGCCATTTTGCTGCGGATGGCCAGCGTGTATCGCAACTATCCGTTATACAGTTATATCCAGGATTTTGTCGATGCTGAGCCGGGATATGCGGCAGAACATGCCGAGCGGATTGAGACACTGTTTAAAAAGAATGCCTTTCTGTGTTCTTATACCGGTGTGGTGGGCAACCGCCAGCAGGTATTTGGCCAGCATGAAACCACACCCTACCAGACTCGGGTGGCTTCGGGGGCGTGGGGATGTACGCGCATGGCGCGGGAAAAAAGTTCAACGGGACAGTTGTTTTTGAGTTTGTTCAAGGGGTATGATCTGGTCAAATCGGCATTTTCTGATGCGGTGCGGCAACAGATTGAACAGGATTTTTTGCTGGAATATTATCTCGATGTGAAAGCGCTGTCATGGCGGGTGGACAATAAGACGGGGCCTGGGGCAACGGCGCGGGCTGCGGTGGGTGTGTTTTATAATGATGAACAGGAATTGGCCGAAGGTTTGGATTATTTTTCGCGTGTGATTGACAGCCAGTATTATGCCGATGGGTCGATGAAAGAAGCGCCTATTTATGCGGCCAAACCCGTGTATGAAACGATGTGGGAATTACCCGAAATGGTGCGTGGGCATGTGGATTTGTATCGCGACAGCGTGTATGCCAGAGGATTAAAAATGTTTTCTGAAATTGCCACGCCTCTGGGCACACTGCCCCCCCTTGATGACAGCCCGGTGTCGTATTCACTGCCCAATTTGATTGCCGATGTGGCCCGGGTGCGCGTGGGGGCTTCTATTCCACGCGGAAAAAAGGATTTGACGGGATTGGGATTGCACAATCATCGAATGGAGGCAACCGGCAGTTATATTGCTTTTCCAGATCAATTGCCGCCAACCGTGCGGCATGGGTTTTATCCGGTGGGTTATGAACATAAAAGATCGGGTGGTCGGTCGTCATTTTCATTGTTTCATGAACCATTGCCTGCAAAAGGCAACACAAAACGCCGTGTGGCCACAACACATCATTATCAAGATCGCGGGCTGGTTTGCCTGGGATATGGCGCAGGAAAAATGGCCACACAGATGTATCTTGTCGCCGAAGACGGGCGGCGCGGGCATCGGCATTGTGGCCCGTTGTCGATTTTATTGTTTGCCGCTGGGCGCGAAGTGTTTCCCGATCTGGGATATATTGCCGATCATCCGGCCAATGTCTGGATTCGCGCAACACCCGCGCACAATACCGTGACGGTGGATGAAAAAAATATGGTGGCAACCGGGCCGGGTGAGGTGCGAGTATTTGATGTGGATGGCGCGATAAAACGGGTGGTTGTGTCTGTGCCGATTGACGGATTGGATGTGTATCAACGGGCGGTGACTGTGATTCAAAAATCAGATGGGTTGCCCATCCTGGTGGATGTGTTTGATGTGGAGGGGGGACAGGTTCACGATTATCAGATGCGGGTGAATGAGCCTACGCGCAATTTTGGGATTTGCGGCATGCAATTGCAAAAGCGGACATCGGGGCTTTATGCCGATTTGTCGGAATGCCCGCTTTCCGGGTTTTGCACAGGTGGACCCCTCACAACGCCTGTTAGAGTGACCTGGGGGCACACATTTCGGGTGATTGCGCATGTGCTGACACCCTGTGATGAGGTGGTGGTTTATCACACCCCTGCCTGGCGAGATTTTCGCGAGGTATTTGCCGTGCCTGACAAAACATTTGATACCCTGGTGCTGCGCCATTGCGGCAAAAAAAGTCGCACGGTGGTGGTATATGAACTGTGTTGGGATGTGGAAGAATTGTTGTCGGCTAAGATGGAGGATTCGGTATTGTGTTTGCAAAAACGATCAGGGGGTTATGATGAGGTTTTGCTGTTGTGATGAAAAAATGCAGCACGGGCGGTGCGAGTTTTAAGAATGGTTTTTCACAAAAAAGGGCCGTGATCTTTGTTGATCACGGCCCTTTTTTGTTGGAATGTGTTTGTTTAGCTGATCAGCGCGGCGGCAGCGCGTGCGGCCATATCCCAGAAGATGCCGGGAAATGTGCCCATAACCAGAACGATCACAATAGAGGCCACGGCTGCAATGGCCACAAGCGGATGTGGGCGGATGGCTTCGGAAGACGTGGGTTCGGCCCAATAAACCTGGCGGATGACCATGAGGTAATAATAAAGGCCAATGGTGGCATTGATGGCGGCAATGAGCACCAGATAAAATTGCCCGCGTGACAGGGCCGCCGAAAAAAGTAACCATTTGCCAATAAAACCAACGGTGGGCGGCAGCCCGATGAGGCCAAAAAGCCCAATGAGCAAAGCCATAGCCAGCAAGGGAGATCGTTTGTAAAGCCCGGCCATGGATTCGATGGTGACCAGATCGTCGTTTTTGTTGACTTCGCAGACAACCAGAAAACACGCAAAATTCATGACAAAATACCCAATGCCATAAAAAAGTGCGGCGGTTAAGCCTTGTTCACCAAAAGACTGGAGACCGATGAGCATATAACCGGCATGGGCCACTGTGGAATATCCCAGCAAGCGTTTGAAGTCGCGCTGGACAAGGGCCGACAGGTTGCCCAGTGTCATGGCGATCACACTCATCCACATCAAAACCGGTTGCAAATTGGAAGAAGCCCACGCGCTGGGCAAGAGCAATGCCAACAGGCGACACAGGATGGCCACGGCAGCCACTTTGGAAACGGTGGCAATGAACGTGACCACGCCGTGCGGGGCTGTCTGGTAGGTGTCGGGCGCCCAGAAGTGGAAGGGGAACGCACCGAGTTTAAACAGAAACCCGCCCAGTGTTAACAACAGGCCCAGCCAGAAAATGGGTTGCCCGGCAACGATGGCCAATTGGGGTGTGATGTCTTTAAAATAGGGAGATCCAAAAACGCCAAACAGGAAACTCATGCCGTACAGAGACACCGCCGAAGCGGCCATGCCCTGGATCATGTACTTGGTGGCACTTTCACCTCCTACACGCACATTTCTGTGCAGGGCCACAATGATGTAGATGGGATAGGCCGTGAATTCCATGGCCAAATACAGCGTGATCAGTTCGGTGGCACTGACCATCATCATCATGCCCAGCGTGGAAAAAATGAGAAACATCGGGTATTCCACCCAACCTGAGGCATGCAGGGTATGCGGTGTTCTGCTGGCCAGAATGGTCAGCAAAAAACCCAATGACAGGGCAAGTTTCATGAGTTGCGAAAAAAAATCGACGCGGTAAATACCGGGATAAAAAGGTTCACCAGAAAAAGGCAGG
>CAXNEV010000237.1:0-6141 GCA_964200925.1 Candidatus Latescibacterota bacterium
CAGAATTTTGTCAGTGTGTTTCACGACGATGTCGGTTTAATTGTTGGGGGTGGCAATACCAAATTGCAGCCGTTATGGAGTACATTTACAGCAGGGGATGTGTCGCTGTTAAAACACACAGCAGGTGATGAAAACCCCGATTTTAGCCCGCGCAACGGGTTGTTGCATGTGCCCGATGATGCGCGTGTTGAAGGGGACGAAACGACACCCAAAATGACCCTCCGATATGGTGCAGAAACAGGGGGTGTGACGGTGCGTCCCAAAGGGGATCGGGAATTGGAACTGGTGTTTGAAACAACGTCCCAATCGGGTTTGCCGGTAGAGGCACATGTGACTTTGATGGCTCATCTGGGGCAGCCGGTCAAAAGCAATGCGGGAGAAGTGAAGGCATTGGGAGATGAGGCGATTGACTGGACAAATGCCGGATGGGTGGCACATGCTGGCTGGCGAATAACAGTGCCCACAGGGGGCCGGGTTGTTTGGCCGGTGTTGCCGCACAATCCCTATCGCAAGGATGGGGCTGCCACCATTCAAGAAGCCCGACTGGTGATTGTGATGCCATTTGACGCCCAGACCAAACAGCACAAGTTGGCCGTGACCATTGACGGGTGAGCCTGGTTTTCTTGTTATTCACTGGAGGATCAGGCGTTGGCCAACCTGAAAGTTGGCGTGTCCAAACGATGTGTCACGCCGCCCATATGGGTGCCTTATTTGACATCTTCGGGCAATGGCACGTGTGCGCCTTTTGACGGAGTACACGACGATTTGTTTGCCCGGGCGATGGTGTTTGACAATGGAGATGCGTCACTGGCCATTCTGGCGGTTGATGCCATTGGGTATGACAATGCGGTGCTGGGCTCCGGGCGAAATTTCACGTCTGAAGTTCGGCATCGCATTGCTCGCGCAACAGGGTTGACTGCCGATGCGATTATGCTTTCTTCAACACATGCCCATTCAACACCGGAGACGATTTGTTTAACGCCGTTTCGAGAAACGCCCGGTGTGGCGGATTGGTTAGAGGCCCATGTGATTGATTTGGCAAATACGGTGATTGACGCATGGCACAAACGGGAATCTGCACACATTTGGTTTGGCACCGTTCCCGTTTCGGGTGTGGCGCGCAACCGGCGGGTGATGCTCAAAGATGGCTCTATGAATCGGCACGGCCCCCTGCCCGATGGGGCCGAGATTGCCGATGGGGTGATGGATGAAGATTTAGCGGTGGTGTATGTTGAAAATGCAGCAGAAAAATCCATCGGGGTTTTGTTGAATTACACGGCGCATCCGGTGATCACGATGTTGTTGCCCCCCGTGTCGGCCGATTTTCCAGGTGCAGCAACAGCATGTGTTGAAGCTGCACTGGATGGCGCTGTTTTTCTGTTTACCAATGGGGCTGCGGGCAATATCAATTCGATGTGTGTGACAACCTCTTTTGATGATGCACAAAAAATGGGTGAGGTGCTTGGTCAGGCGGCACTGCATTTGATAGATCGCCTTAAAGCCGATGGGCCAATTGAGGATGTTGCATTGGGTGTGCAGTCGCAGGTGATTGTGCTTGATGGGTGTGTTTGCCCTGATCTTGAAGAAGCAGAAGCCATGGTGGCACAAAACCCATCACCAGGCCATTTGAGAATGCTGCGGCTGGCCTGCAAACTGGCCGAAGGGCCGATTGAGGCCGAAGTGCAGGTGATGCATGTGGGTTCAATTTTCTGGGTGTCTGTTCCAGGGGAAGGGTTTGTGGAAACCGGGTTGGCTTTGAAGGCATCTGGTGCGTCGTTTGTGGTGGGATATGCCAATGGGTGGGTGGGTTATTTGCCCATTCCTGCGGCTTATGATCAGGGGGGGTATGAAGTTGGTCCCGGCGTTTGGAGCCGCGTTGCGCACGGAAGTGCTGAACGCGTTGAAGGCGTGGGGAAAGCATTGTTGAATCGGGTATATTTCAAGTAGGCGAATAGGCGAATAGGCGAATGGGCGATTCGCAGATTTGCTCAAGTGATGTTGATCTTTTTATAGAAGGATGACCTGTGGCAGAAAAACTCGCAATGGATGGCGGCCCCAAAGTGCGCACCGAGCCGTTTCCCAAACGGACACCCTTTGGACAACGCGAAGAAGACTTGTTGATTCAGGCCGTGCGCAGTCAAAATTTATTTGGCAAAAGTGGCACGTTTGTACCGGAGTTTGAAAAACAGTTTGCAGCCTTTTACGGTGTCAATTACGCACAAACTTCAACCAGTGGCACAGCGGCCATTCACCTGGCGGTTGGGGCCGTAAATCCCAATCCGGGTGATGAAATCATCACCGCGCCGATTACTGATCCGGGCAGTGTGATGCCCATTTTGTTGCAAACTGCGGTGCCGGTTTTTGCCGATGTGGATCCGGTGACGATGAACATGACACCCGAATCAATAGAGGCGAACATTACGGATCGCACAAAAGCAATTATTCTGGTGCATTTGTTTGGGCGGCCCTGCCATGTGGATCGGGTGGTGAAAATTGCCGAGAAACACAATGTGGTTTTGATTGAAGATTGCAGCCAGTGCCATGCCACCAAGTACAAAGGCCGGTATGTGGGCACGTTTGGGCATATGGGGTGTTACAGTTTGCAGCAGTCCAAACAAATGACCACCGGTGACGGCGGCATGACCATTACCAATGATGAAGAAACGTATATTCGGTTGAAGTTGTTTGCGGACAAGGGCTGGGATTACAAATATATGGGCGACCGGGATCACGCTTTTTTGGCGCCCAATTACCGCATGACCGAAATGCAAGGCGCGGTGGGTGTGGCGCAATTGGAGAAGGTGCGCGGGGTTGTCGAAAAACGCCAGATGCTGGGCAATTTGTTGTGTGAACTCATTGCCGGGGCACCGGGGGTCACGCCGTTGCCATTGGAAAAAGACCGGGAAGTAGCCTGGTGGAATTTTGTGTTTCATGTGACCGGGCACGATCCCGATCAATTTTGTGAAGCCATGCGAGCAGAAGGGGTGCCGATGGGGGCGCACTACATCAAAGATCCGATTTTTATGCGCGGTGGGTTTTTGACTTCAAAAAACACCTTCGGCAACAGCGGGTTTCCGTTTAACAGCACCTATGTCAGCCGGGAATATCACTATACCAAAGAGATGACTCCGGGAGCAGTGAAGGCGCTGGAAACCGTGGTGGTGTGGGGCATTCACGAGTTTATGAGCGAAGACGATATTCGCGATGTGGCCAAAGCCATCAACAAAGTGGCAAATGCTTTGGCTGCAAAAAAATGAGGTGGTGGGAGGTGATGGTTTGTGGCTCAAATGACGGGGCAGGCGCGCATTTATGCGGCCATGAAACATGAAGAACCCGACCGGGTGCCTATTTCGCCGCGCGTTTTTGCGTGGTTAAAAGCCACGTATGGCGATGGCGGGTTGGAAACGCAGCTTCGCGAATTGCCCGATATGGATGTGATGCACATTGTGTCAGATGGCACGCCGAATTATATCGACAGTTATCCCGACACATACGATTTGCCCGGTGTTGATGTGGTGCAGGAAAAACGCCGCGAAGGTGATTTTGTGGTGGTGTCGCGTGTGTTTAAAACACCGGCAGGCACATTGTCGGACTGCACGCGCATTCCACCTTCCGGGCGCGAATATGGCGTGTCACCCAATCCGGTGAAGATGGAACACATGGTTAAAACGCCCGATGATTTACAGGCGCTGGTTTATGTGTTGCCACAGGTGAATACGCAATTTGATTTTGTACACACGACCCAAAAGCAAATTGGCGATCGCGGGGTGGTGATGGTGTGTGTGCGCAGTGGCCTGGATCACCACGCCGGATATGCGCGCAGCATGCAGGATTTGATGGTGGATTATTACGATAACCGCACATTTTTTGATGCGTTGATCGATTTGTTTCACAAACGCTCCTTGCAACAGATCAAAGCCGCACTGGAAGGAGGTGTGGCTTTTATTTTTGGAAGCTGGTATTTCACATCGCTTTCGGTGGGCTGGTCTCCGGCTATTTTTAAAGAGGCTTTTTGGCCGCGCATTTGTGATCATGTCAACTTGACACATGACTATGGGGCGTTTTACGATTTTTATGACGATGGCAAATTGAATGCTACCATGCACATGATTGCCGATGCCGGTGTGGATGTTATTGAGACCTGTACACCGCCGCCGATTGGCGATTTTGATCTGGCACTGGCCAAACAGACCATTGGCAACCGGGTGACGTTAAAAGGATATGTGGATTTGCTCTATGTGGTTGAGCGCGGTACCCCCGCTTTAATTGATCACACCGTGCGCGAGGCGATGATGATTGCCAAACCGGGTGGGGGATTTATTATTGGCAGTTCAGACAGTTTTCGGGAGGCCACACCAAAGGCGAACATCGCGGCGTATTTTGATGCGTGCAAACGATATGGCATTTATTAAAAAGGCGGGTGTTATGAGTGAACGAACGGTTGAAAAATCGTGGGCTTTGTATGACCGGGCCTGTGAAGTGATTCCGATGGCCACACAAACGCATTCCAAAATGCCGCACGAAGCCCTGCGCGGGGTGGAACCGTGTTTTCTGGTAAAAGGCAAAGGGTGTCGGGTGTGGGATGTGGACGGCAATGAGTACATTGATTTTCGCAATGGACTGGGGCCCATTTCGCTGGGGTATTGTTATCCGGAGGTGGATGCGGCGATTCACAAGCAGTTGGAAAGCGGAATCATTTTCAGTTATGCACACCCGCTGGAAGAACAGGTGGCCAGGCGGCTGGTGGGCATTTTGCCGTGTGCGGAAAAGGTGCGGTTTCTCAAAACGGGCGGTGAGGCTATGGCGGCCACACATCGGCTGGCGCGCGGGTTTACCAGGCGCGATTTGATTGTGACGTGTGGTTATCACGGGTGGGTTAACACGGTGACCATGAAGGGCACACCCGAATCGATTCGGTCGGCCTATCGGCAGGTGCCCTGGGGTGATCTTGAGGGGATTCAAAAATTGTTTTCACAAGACGGTCCCAATATTGCGGCCGTGAGTGTGGCCTGCGGGTATGCCGACATTGAAAAGGGCCATGAGTTTTTGCCCGGTTTGCGCGAGCTGGTAGATTCGTATGGAGCGCTGTTGATTTTTGATGAAATTGTCACGGGTTTTCGGTTGGCGCGCGGTGGGGCACAAGAATATTTTGGTGTGACGCCCGATTTGGCGGTGTTTGCCAAAGGGATTTCCAATGGGGTGCCGCTGTCGTGTTATTGCGGGCGGGCCGATGTGATGGAAGCCGTGCGCGAGGTGGTGATTTCGTCCACATTTGGCGGCGACACGCTGGGGTTGGCGGCGGCCAATGCCGTGCTTAATGTGTATGAACACAACGATGTGATTGGCACGATGTGGGCGCGTGGCAAACAGTTGCACGCCGGGTTTCAGGCTATTTGTACTGAGTTGAATGTTCCGGCCCGATTTCAAGGATTGCCGCCTGTTGGGCAATTGACCTTTTCCCACAAAGATGCGTCAAAAAACGGGGCGTTGTTTACGCAGTTCAACGGCGAGTTGTTAAAACGCGGGGTGATCATTTACACCGTGTGTTATCCCAATTTTTCGCATTCCGAGGCCGATATTGACGAGACCCTTGCGGCGATAAAAGCGTCGCTGCTGGTGATGAAAAAAGGCGGGGCGTTTGATTAAAAGAAACAATCAGCTATCCGGTTACGTAAATCGAAGTTATAGATATTCAGATAAAGATTTGGCATAAGTGAAAGACTGACGATGAACGATTGACAATAGACGATGGCAAAAACACGCTTTAAACCATCGTCCATCGTCCATTGTCTATCGTCGAAAATTCAAGTTTATTACTTGAAATGCTATAGCACCCATAAAAAAAGAAAACTGTTATGCCTGAACTATTATTTGATTGGAACGATCTGGAACGGCGGTTTCGCGAGGCAACTGTGTTGCCCGATGTGTTGCCCAACCAGGATGACTGGTGGACATGCTGGCATCGGCATGTTGCCAAACGGTCTGCTCCGGCCTGGTTTTATTCGGCCGAAACATCACCCGAATGGTTTTTGAAACACTGGCCCGCATTAACAGCGCGTTGGATTGAAGCAGCGCATGAACAACTGACCGATCCAACTCAGGGCGGGTTTCGACCCGAGCGGTTGCCCAATGGCGATATGG
>CAXNEV010000238.1:0-6135 GCA_964200925.1 Candidatus Latescibacterota bacterium
CTGTCGGCCAACCACATGCGCATGGAATCATCGTGCAACCAAGTTAATTGGCGCAAATAACGCCGTCTCTAACCGCTTCTCAAAGAGTTTTATTTTTGAATGTTGATCCATTGTTTTTAAAGTCATTAAAGATCGTGAATGAAATAAACTGAGCTTTCAAAAAAAGAAAAAGCGTTGTTTTTCTTCTTCCTTTTACTCACTCAATGTGCGCTTCACGGCATCGTGCCACCCGGTCAGCAAAACATCTCTTTGATCCTTCGAAAGAGCCGGTTCAAAGGTGCGTTCGGGTGGATTGATATGCGCCAGATCATCGGGCGTTTGCCATATCCCTGTTGCCAATCCTGCCAGCATGCCCGCGCCCAGTGCCGTTGTTTCAATATGTTTGGGACGAATCACAGGCACAGCCAAAATATCGGCCTGAAATTGCATCAAGAAATCGTTGGCAACCGCCCCGCCATCCACGCGCAAACGGGTTACAGACCGCCCCGCATCGGCCGCCATTGCAGTGATCAGATCGGCCGATTGATAGGCAATCGATTCCAATGCGGCCCGTGCAATATGAGTGCGCGTGGTTCCCCGCGTAAGGCCAACAATCGTCCCGCGTGCTTTTGCATCCCAATGAGGTGCACCCAAACCCGTAAAAGCAGGCACCAGATATACCCCGCCGGTATCGGCAATAGATCTGGCAAGGGGTTCGGTTTCCGAAGCGGTTTTGATGATGCCCAATCCATCGCGCAACCACTGCACAGCAGAACCCGCGCTGAATACCGATCCTTCCAGAGCATAAGAAACCTGCCCTGCAGCATCACAGGCCAGCGTTGTCAACAAACCATGTTGAGAAGGCACAGCCGACGAACCCGTTTGAAACAGGGCAAAACACCCGGTGCCATACGTATTTTTAATATCGCCAACCCGAACGCCACCCTGTCCAAACAAAGCCGCTTGCTGATCACCAGCCAGCCCTCCAATCGGAATCCCCGCAGGCAACACCCCCAGATCCACTGTTACCCCGAAATCTCCCGATGAAGGCCGCACTTCTGGCAAAATAGCCGCCGGAATGTCAAACAGGTGAAGCAACTCCTGATCCCAATTGCGAGAGTGAATATTGTAAATCATCGTTCGCGACGCATTGGTATAATCTGTCGCATGGAAAGCTCCACCCGTCAGTCGATACAACAAAAAACTGTCAATCGTTCCAAAACAGACCTGACCGCGTTCGGCGCGTTTTCGCAACCCCTCAACCTGATTCAGCAACCAGACAATTTTGGTTGCCGAAAAATAAGCATCTATCACCAGACCCGTTTTGTCTTTGACCGGTTGGTCAAAACCTTTATCGCGATAGGCTTCACATAACGGCGCTGTTCTTCGACACTGCCACACAATGGCATCATAAACGGGTTTGCCCGTAACACGGTCCCAGATCACCGTGGTTTCCCGCTGATTGGTTATGCCAATTCCTCGAATATCTCGTGCCGAAATCCCAGCATTTTGAATGGCCAATCCCACCACGCGCAGCGTTGTTGTCCAGATCTCTTCTGCATCATGAGAAACCCAACCCGGTTGGGGAAAAATCTGTCGAAATTCCGAATATCCCCGTCCAGCAATTTCACCGTCGTGTGTCAACACCAGCACTGTGGTTCCAGTAGTTCCTTGGTCAATGCTCAAAATCATGGAGAAAGTCCTTTTCCAGTGCGCCAGCGTTTCAATTCGATCTCTCCGTTTTCCATAACCGCGTATGTATCATCATAAACCCAATCGCCCAGCACAATTAATTGTCCATCACCGATGTCTTCCATACAAACGCGATGATAATGCCCGCAAATCACATATTGACATCCTTCGGCAATTTTGGCTGCTGTTTCCCTGTGCAAAATTTTTTGATCCAGATTTGCATTTCGAACATGCCGTTCTGAAACGCGCGATGTGTTTTGTGCCAACCACATCCCGATGTCGGGATGCAACAGGCGAAAAAGGCCAATGCACCACGGGTGTTTCAAAATTCCCCGACTGAACCGGAATGCCCAATCGCGCCGGAATGCATCGCCGTGTGTGAGGTACAGTTTTTTGTTTTGATGCATCACCACAAGTGGATCGCCTGGAAGTTCCATACCCACCTGATCCGATAAATATCGCCCCAACCAGAGGTCGTGATTTCCAGGCAAACACACCACGCGTACACCCTGTTGAATCAAATGGTAGAGTTCAAACAACACACGCGCCCCATGTGCAGGCACAACCGATCGATATTCAAACCAGAAATCAAACAAATCGCCCACAATGTACAACACAGCCGCATCGGTTTGGATGGCACGCAAAAAATCGATCAGCACCCCTTCCTGCTCAAGCATAGGTCTTACCGGATTGGGCATGCCCAGATGCACATCGGAAATAAAATAGATTTTATCGCCTATTCGCCTATCAGGCATTTTGTTTCCCCATGTCCAATTGCAGTTCCTGCCAAAAACGCGACGGAGCCATATCGCGTCCGGGGCGGTGGCGCACACAGGAAAGCGTGAGATGATCCATGGCTCTTGTCATGCCCACATACAGCAATCGGCGCTGTTCTTCCATCTCTTTATCATCGGCGCTGTTCATCGCCCGCGCATTGGGCAACATGCGGTCTTCAAGCCCGCAAATATACACATCGCGAAATTCCAACCCTTTGGCCGCATGAAGGGTGAGCAAATGCACCGCGTCTCGGTTGATCCCATCGGTTTCAACCTTGTACAGATCGGCAAAATCGAGCCAACTGCGAATGCCCTCCTGCAACGACATTGCCCGCATGCCATGCCACTCGGACAAATCGCGAAAGCGCTGAATTTGATCTGGTGAATGCAACGCCAGCACATCGGGCCTTGGATCTTCGCCCAACATCATGCGCGTTTGTCCGCGCAATCGATCGGCATCCAACCGGGGAAATGTTTGCACCAGATTGCGAATGCCCAAATTGGCCGGGCCCAACAAACGCTGAGCGCCCAAATTGAAATGGATGTGATCTTCATGTGAAAAACGCGATCCGTCGGCATAGAATTTTTGAAACAACAAACCCAGTGCAACTTGATCCAGCAAAGATTCATGCGCCATGCGGCGATATCGCGACAAGCGTTCGCGCTTCATGCCTTCAAATGATAGGTGAAGCCGTTGAGCCTGGTGTAGAGTTGGAAAATCTGTTTCATCGACAAAAACCGCATACCGTTTGCACAAAGCCGTCAAATCATGACCCACATCGGCACAATAACTGCGGGCCATGGGCAACGTATCAAGTGTTGGATTGGGCAAACGCGACCGACCGTGTTTTCGGGCCAACCGGTGCAACACCTGAAAATCAAATGCATAACCATTGTGCGCCACAATCACGTCAATGCCCAAAAAAGCCTGAAACTGGAGATAAACCTCCTGAAATGTGGGGACATCGGTTGCAACAGAACCCGAATTGACAAATGTGTGAAACTGTTCTGCCACCATACCCTTGCGCACCCGAATGGCGGCAAGTGCCACAATGTCGGCCTTTTCAGGATCATCTGTATCGGTTGCAATATCCACAACGGTATAATCTGGCAAATAAACGGGCACATGGTGACACGTCATCGCCTGGCAAAATTTTAACGCGGCAAGCATCGGCCCAAACGTCACGATCATCGCGCCCAAATGCAAAAAATATTCCGATGTTTTGGGCGCTTCTATATCAAAAGACAACACCACAGCATCGCGTCCCAACTCTAAGCGACTGCCCGGTGCGGCTTCGCGAATGGTCACACCCGGTCGCGACATGGCATCGCGAATCAATGTCGTTAGCAAATGGCGCAATACCTCGTCGCGACAGGCAATATAAAAACTGCCGCCTGTGCGATAAAGCGGCAGCGTTCGCTGAAGCACATCCGCCAAACCAACCACATCCAGCGGATCGGTAATATGATCGAGGTGGTTTTTCAAAGAAGGCAAATCGGTTGTATTCACTTGGTCCAGAATATCATCAACCAGATTTGGCAAAGATGACACAGCCCCTCGTTGAACCGCATTGTGAACCACACCGGCCAATCCCAGCGCCCGTTCTATTTTGATGCCTTCCTTTTCTGGAACAGTTCGAGTATATAAAAAGGCCGCTTGTTTAAAACTGTGCAAGTTTTTTTTAAATTGAAAAGCGCGAATCGCCGGATAAAAACCCGCTTCTTCCAGGTCCAGTTCGCGGCGCAAAAACAGTTCCAAACTGGCATCGTCTTCACCATCTAAGGCATAGCGCAACACCGACAGCGTTCGGCGAATGACGGGCTGGTCAAACAAACCGCGTTTGTGCGCCATTTGACAGGGCACATTGGCCGCCATAAAAATTTTCTCCAATTCATTGCCAATGGCGTGTTGCGGATAAAGCACCGCAATGTCGCGGTGTGTCAAATCCGATGTGTCGCGAATGCGATCCCAGATATCGCCGGCAACAAATTGCCCTTCTTCCTGAAAGGTGTCAAAAACACGACCGCGCACCGTTTTGCCCGATTTTTGTGCCCGCACCGCCCGATTAAACAGCGTCGAATTGTTGGCGATAAATGCCCGTGCCAGATTGAGAATTTCTGCCGAAGACCGATAATTTTCCTCCAGCACAATTGGCGCGCGATCTTTGAGAAATTCCGTTTGAAACCGCACAATATTTTCAGGATCGGCATACCGCCAGGTAAAAATCGATTGTTCATCATCGGCCACCACAAACAAACTGCGGTGTTTTTCACCAAGCATTTTCACCAGCGCATATTGCTCCAGATCGGTATCTTGAAATTCATCCACCAGCACATGCCGATACTGATCGTGATAGAATGCCAGAATATCACCATGCGTTTGAAACAAATCGTGAGTCAAAAAAATCAAATCATCAAAATCGACCAGCCGATTTTTGCGCGACTCCGCGTCATAAGTCGCCAGCAACTCCGCATCGCCTTTTTTCATCGGCACATGCGGTTTGTACCGCCGTTGCCGCTTGAGGCGATTGATGGTTTGCAACGTGTTGTTCAAATTGCTCTCATTCGGATTCAAACGCGGAAAGGCTCGGTAAATCAAAATGCGCTGCAAATCGTCATCGGCAATGCCAAAGTGTTCGGGCAATCCCACATTCTTGTGATGCTTTCGCAAAACCCCTACACAAAAACTGTGAAACGTACCCATCACCAGCAAAGCCGCCGCATCTTCACCGAGGGCGCGAATCAACCGACCCGACATTTCGGCCGCCGCTTTATTGGTAAACGTCAGCGCCAGAATGTGCGCAGCATCCACACCGTGATGCGAAATGAGATGGACAATGCGCTCGGTCAACACACGCGTTTTGCCCGTGCCCGGCCCGGCCAGCACCAGCACCGGGCCAATGGGTGCAGTTACCGCCTCGCGCTGTTTATCATTGAGAACAATATCGCGTGTAAAATCAGGCATGGCAAAAGAACGGTTTGAATTTATAGGACGGATAATCTATATTTTGATATGGAATTTGAATGGGACATTCGTAAAAACCAGCAAAACATTGAAAAACACGGCATCAGTTTTGTGCATGCCGTGCGAATATTTGATCGACCAAGCCTGACATTTATCAACATACGCCAGGATTATGGCGAAACGCGATATGTTGCTATTGGCAAAATAGACGATCTTATTTATTTTGTTGTTTATACGATTCGAGAAAATTGTTATCGGCTGATTTCGGCACGAAGGGCAAGTCGAGATGAAAGACAAAAATACCGTGAAATATACCCGATATAATCTACCCATCGATACAGAATCGGACATGATACGTGTCAACAACCTGACCGATGCAGAAATAGAACGTGCAGCCCTTGCTGATCCCGATGCTCAGCCATTAGATCGTGCATTTCTGGATCATGCGCAGGTTGTCATTTCATTTCCTGTCGATCAAGAAATATTGAGATGGTATCAATCACAGGGTAAAAACATGGAAAGCTTATTACAAGAAGCTCTGAAATCCTATAAAGAAATGCACTTATCTTCATAAATGTTTTTGAATTGCAAATTTGCCCAGCCTCGGATAAACGCAATCCGGGGCTTTTTTTACAACAATTCTCGCTTGAACGTCTGTGTCCAGTGCTTCTGAAAATGCGGCAGCCCATTGACCCGCACATCCAGATCAATCACCACATGAAA
>CAXNEV010000239.1:0-6093 GCA_964200925.1 Candidatus Latescibacterota bacterium
GCCAGCATCCACATCACAAAAACGCCCAGGGCCAGCATGACCAATTGCCAAACCCACAACGAGGGCAACCCCAGTGGCCACCATGTGGCCGGGTTGTCGGGATTGGAAAAAAAGCTGTTGCCAATGGTGGCAAATGGGCCAAACCCCACAACAAACCAGAAGATGGTGATGACCCAGGCCGGTGTGATCCATTTTTTTTGATCTTCTGTCATTCCGGAAACAGCCTGGATGAAGGCATGGCGTTTCTGGCGTTTTTCTTTTTCAACCAAATGGTCAGGGCCAAATAGAGAAACGAGAACGGCCACCAGCAAATTGAAAAAAATGCCCCATCCAGCGCTGTGAATGGTCAGCGGAAATGCCCCCCAGAACCAGCCGCCATTTTCCCTTAAATATTCGGGCAAAAAGGCGTTGAAAAAAACGGGAAGCAAGGTCACGGTGCGATCCGTGAGCGTGACGGCCAAAAGCCCGGCCACCAGCCCCCAGACCACACCTTTGCGCGTTAACCACGGAAAATAACACACGCCCATCAATGCCGGATACATCTGAAAGCCATAGGCCACAGCCAGACCGCCCAGCATGACAATGGCGCCGGTAAATTGTGCGGCCACCAACAGGGCGGCAAAGGTGACAACGACGACAAAAATGCGGCCGCAGCGCTTTTGCACCCGGTCGTTGGCATTGGGTGCAAAGTAATGTTTGTAAAGATCGCGCGTGACCATGCCGCTGAAGGTGGACATATAAGCGGCCCCGGTTGATTGCATGGCGGCAAGGGCACAAACAGCCAGCAAACCCACAAGCCAGGGTGCGCTGGTTGAGAGCAGATTCATCAGTTGGGGCACCAGATTTTTGTCATCAACATTGTGCAAAATGCCTTTGGTTGTCAAAATGTCGCCAGATAGACCCTGGAAAATCGTGAATGTGAACAAAATGACACCGATAATGAGCGATGAAGCCACGACCTGTTGCCAGCGAAAAGATTCGCTGGTTTTGTTGGCAAAACACCACATGGAAAAAGCCGGTGATGATTGAATGCCCATGAGTGCAAACATATAGGTGAGGCACATCACACCCGTCCAAACACCTCCCTGTGCCTGTTCTCCCGAAGAAACCATTTGAATAGATCCGGGCAGGGCCACAAGGTGCGAATGGCCATCGGGGGTGAGATTTTTGCCGGAGGCGAGGTCTTTGGAAACAAATTGGGCCAAACCTTCAACAAAACTCGACCACCCACCGACGTAGTGAATGGCAATGCCCCCCAAAATGACAATGCCCATAGCCAGCAGAATGCACTGGGCACAATCGACATAGGCCACAGATCTCAGGCCACCGGATGCCACGTAAATCATGACGATGGCAGAAAGGGCAAACATGCCAACTTCGATGCCCACAAGGCCATCGGTGAGTACATGAAAAAGATCACCCGAAGCGCGCAGTTGCACACCCAAATAGGGCACGCTGAACAAAAAGGCAACCAGAACGGTTAACAGGCGCATGGCATTGCCGCCATAATAACTGGAATACATTTCGCCCGGCGTAATATGAGAAAAGGCCTGGCCAACGATCCATTGCCGCCGCAAAAAGAGCACCCCGGTAAAAGGGATGGTGAGGGCATAAAAAGATGCAAAGGCATAGGGCAGGCCGTCGGTGAGAATTTTGCCGGGATGTCCAATAAAGGTCCAGCCTGAAAAACTGGTGGCGGTGGCTGCCAGCACATAAACCCAGATGCCAATGGTGCGCCCGGCCACAAAATAATCAGTAGAGGTTTTAGACGTGAGTGCGCCTTTGATGCCCCAGAACAAACAGTAGGCCCAATAAACGCCCACAAATGCAAACAGCCAGACGAGTTTTTCTTCCACGTGTATCCCTCCCTGTATTGAATTGTTGGATTATGTGGGCTGGGTTTGGCGAATATCGTTTTCTCCAAACAGAAAAGACAAGAGTGCAAACCGCTGGCCCGATGTAACGGGGGTCACTTCGTGAAGATGTGTACAGGAAAAAACAACGGCGCCACCTGCGACCGGTTTGTAAAGATGGGGGCCATATTCGGCAAAGCGCAAATGCCCGCCCTGGTATCCGTCATTTAAGTTCAAGGACATGGCAAATCGGCGGTGGGCTGTATTGGGGCTTAAATTGTCGCGATGGGCATGAAAAAAACCGCTGTCGGCGGCATTGTAACAGACAATTTTAAACCCTTCAAATCGGGTGGCGTTAAACTGAAAGGCTTTGCGCAATTCGGGTATAACTCGGCGGCCAACGGTTGTGGTGAGCAGGCGCATGAGTTTGGCATCTGTAACGGTGTGATCGCTGCGTTTTTTGAGGGTGTTATCCAAAACGGCCTTGCGCTGTCCAGAGGTCGATTGTTCAACGCCTGTTTGTTCATGGCCCTGTGTTTTCCAGGTGTCGATGAGCACCCTACAAATGCCCATATCCAGCACGTTGGGAATGAGCAGCACCGGAGCCTGTGTGGTGATTTCTTGCGCAACACATGTTGCCGATTGTGTTTGAAGGGTGCGGCAAATGCTGTGCACAACGCGGTCTGGATCATCCAATGGGCCAGATGCCAGAACCTGAAGGTTGGCATTGAGAACAAACAAGATGGTTTCCGTTTCTTCTTTGATACGATAGACTGCGTGAATTTTGCCATCGGTGTCGATAAATACCGGAAAGGGAACCTCTGGTGTGTCGGAGGGGTATTGAATGACAAATGGGGCAATTTCGGTTTGACTGGTCAGCGCCTGGATAAAATTCAGCAAGGGTGTCTGGATGGCCGGTGTAAAGACCAGCAAGGTTGGCAAACCACCGGCTATGGCATAAAACCGGGTGGGCGTGCCGTCTTGAACCGATAAAATAAAATCGGGGGCGCGTTCACCACGGCCAAGATATGAAGGCAATGTCATTGAAATCTCGCAACTGAAGATATTCAGATAAAGATTTGGAATCAGGGGAAAACTGACGATGGACGATTGACCATCGACGATGGTAAAACCAAGCCTTTAACCATCGTCCATTGTCCATTGTCTATTGTCAAAATATTTTACCACAGGGTCATCGCGTCTTGAAACATTTTTTCATAATCTTCGGCTTCAGCAGGGCGCGGTGAGAGTTTGGTCACGCGGTGCTGGGGCAGTGTGCCTTCAATGAGTTTGGGAATATCGGCTTTGGTGAAGCCGACGGCAGACAGGCCATTGGGCATTTCGAGTTGTTTCATCAGCAACACGATTTGCTGGGCCAGAATGTCTCCTGCTTCGTTTTTGGAAGCATTGGACCGTGTAGCGCCCATGATTTGGGCGGCGTGCAAATGGCGTTCTGGACATGCCGGTCCGGTGAAGCGAAAAACGGGTGGTGCGTTGAGAGCGACTGACATACCGTGCGGAATAATGGGATGATCGGTGATCATGCCATTGGGCTTGAAGATGCGCACCATGCCCGAGACCGGGTAGGACATTCCGTGGCACAAATGTACGCCAGCGTTTCCAAAACCCATGCCGGCCATGGAGGCGGCAAGCATCATATAGGTGCGTGCTTCGTCGTCTTCGGGATTGCGCACAGCGCGCACCAGATACTGCGCAACATATTCAATGGCTTTGAGCGCCCAGATGTCACTGATGGGATTTGCCCCTTGGTATGCCGGGCGTTGAATGGGTCGGTCGGGCCTGGGTCGGTTGTGAAAAGGAATGGCAGTATAAGATTCAAGGGCATGGCATAAAACATCCAGACCTGTGGCTGCGGCAATGACCGGGGGCATGGTGCGTGTGCTGATGGGATCGACAATGCCCAGTGCGGGTTTGAGATAACGATGGGCAATGCCCGTTTTGATGTGGCGGTCAGACAGGTCGAGAATGGCCACACCGGTGGTTTCGCTGCCGGTGCCTGCGGTGGTGGGAATGGCAAAAAGCGGTTTGACCGGGCCGGGCACGGGTTTGCCACCCCCGATGGGCGCGTTGATATAGGCAAAAAAGTCGTCGGGATAGGTGGTATAAAGGTTGGCTGCTTTGGCTGTGTCAATGGCCGAACCCCCTCCAATTGCCACAAAGGCATCGTAATGGCCTTCATGCGCCACCTGTATGGCCTCTTTAAATGACACATCTGTGGGTTCTGTTCGCACGCGATCAAAAAGGTCATATTCGATTTTTTCGGTTTCAAGCGATTCACAAGCGGTTTGCACCGAGTACAATTTGACCAGGTTGGGATCGGTGACAATGAGCACGCGCGCAAGGCCCATGTCGGTTATGTCCATGCCGATTTCTCTGGTGATGCTCGAACCAAAACGCAGGTTTGACGTGCTCATTTGAAAGGCGGTGTCGTTAAGAGGTTCCATGATGTTTCTTCAATCTCCCTGTAAATTCTTCTTTTGTATGCCTTCGGCATCAAGGGGTGCCATAAATGACACCCCGACAGATCGGCTTCCTGATTAGTGAATCAATTGTGTATGGATTGTATCATGTGAGGGACATATTTTGACCGGCTCATTATAATGCCCCTGATCACACCGTCAAGGGAAATCTGAATCATGTATTTTGGTTCCCTTTGCACCTTGACAATAAAGGGTGCGATCTCTATACTTTTGACGGAGGCATTGTGCGTTTATGATTGTGAATTCTCAATATAGGTTGTTTTTCGGGCTGTGTTTGATGTGGGTGGCACTGATCCTAGGATGTGGCGAATATACCGCTTATCAACATCTGGATCGGGCTTTGCGCCACGAAGGCCGAGGGCATGCCGATCAGGCATTATCCGCCTTTGAAGAGGCCGTGGCATCTGCGCCCCAAGATGCTTATTTGCGCCGCCGTTTGGGCTGGGCTTATGTGCAGCGGTCCCAATTTGAAGCGGCCCATTCTGAATTGACCCAGGCGCTTTTGATCGAGCCGCATTATCTGGCGGTCTATCAAGATCTGGCCACTTTGGCCGAAACACAGGGCACACCTGAGGTGGCGGTGGGTTGGTTGGAAAAAGCCGTTCAGGAAGTGCCCGATTATATGCCGTCGTATCGCGATTTATCGGCTGTCTATATTTCTATGGATCGCCTGAGCGATGCGCAGGTGTTGCTTGAAAAAATGGTGAAACAGTGGCCCAAAACCCTGTGGGCGCATTATCGGTTGGGCGGGTTGTTTATGCAATTGAAATGGCCCGAGCGCGCCGAAGCGGCTTTTAAGCAGGTGATCGATTTCAAACCGACAACAGAAGAGGATTACGCTCTTTTTATAGAAGCCCACGGGGCGCTGGGCAATGTGTATTACGAACAAAAAAACTACGATCGGGCTATCGAATTTTATCAAAAAGCCATCGATCTCAACCCGGCCGATCACAGCAGCATGAACAATCTGGCATGGGTATATGCCGTTCAGGGAACCCATTTACAAGAAGGCATTCGGCTGTCGCGGCGATCTTTGCGGCTCAACCCGCATGCGCCCACCTATCTGGATACGCTGGCAGAATTGTTTTACAAACTTGGCGATCACAAACAGGCCGAAGAAATTGTTCGACAGGCCATTGCACTTCAGCCCGACGACCCGGAACTCCGGGCGCATTTGCACAGGCAATTGGCCAAATTTTTGTCCAGTGGATTGGGGAAGGCATAGGGCATGGCTGACGAAACCGATGCGGATGTTGCACCGCCAGTGCGAAAACCCGCGGGCATTGGGCGCTATTTTTCCCTGGTGCTGTTGATTTTACTCATGGAAGGTGTGACCGCCTACTGGATTCTCGACCGGGCAGTGCCAGCGCCTGAATTGCCCCCGACTGAAGAACTGGTGGAGGTAGAAAAAAAAGACGAAGTTTGGGTGCCTCCGCTTTATTTTTCAGATTTTGTGGAAATGGTTGTTGAACCCACGGCATTTCGCGGCAATCGCATTGTGCAGATCAGTCTGGTTTTGGAAGTGGATGCGCAGGCGGTGGTTGATGAATTGACGGTGCGCAAAACTGTGATCTGGGATTTGATTTTGCGGCGATTGGAGCGTCTAATAGAAGCCGATTTTCGAGACCCCAAAAAAGAAAAGCTGAAATCGGATTTGATCCAGCAAATCAATGCTGCGCTTAAAAATCCAGGGGTTGTCAATGTGTACATTACACATTTGATTATGCAATAACACCCTG
>CAXNEV010000240.1:0-6079 GCA_964200925.1 Candidatus Latescibacterota bacterium
TCCAGAGCCCAAACTGGAAAACAGATTTGAAAACCGCGTGATATCCAGCATGTTGTAGCCTTTCGATAACACACATAAAAAACCATAACACGTACTCATGTTATCGGCAGCCTGCAAACAGATCTTGATCGGTTTTTGGGCAAAAAAAATTCCCCTGATACTCATAGGGGATTTAGAGGATGTTGTCAAACCGGAACACAGGAAAGTGTTCCGGTTTGTTATTTTTCAATAATTATTTCGAACCTTCGATTTTTGCGCTGGCCTTCAGGAGTGTCGTTGGCTGCAATGGGCTTGCTTTCGCCATAACCAACCGGCACGAGAACCTCTTCATCTATTTTTCCCCGATTGACCAGATATACCTTAACGCTATTGGCGCGTTCTTGCGACAAAGTCATATTGGTATCTTCTTCCCCATCGCTATCGGTATGCCCTTCAATGCGCACCTTAATGGGCTGAAATCGCTTAATAAATTTAATGGCCCGATCCAGTTCACGCACGGCTTCGGGCCGCAGGGTGCTGCTGCTTTTGTCAAACAGATTTTCCGTTTCCACCACAAACACAGGTTGCACATAATCGCCAATCAACACCGCATTAACCACCCGGTGCGGATCTGAAAAACCGGCCAGCATGGTCACTCGGGCTACCGAGTACTCCGCTTGTACAACAATGGCAGACATCCGCCCAATAAAAACGCGGTCTTTAACTGTAAAATTGCCAACGTCAGACATAATATCCCGGTCGCGATACACATTCATTTCAGTGCCTGTTTGAGCACCTTCAATAGAGCCAATTTTCACATAAAAATCATTTACGCGCCCCGAATCGGGCATTGCCTGACCCATGTCAAATGGGGTGTGAACCTTAAAAACAACAAATTCCTGCGCCGAAATTGACCGTGTCAGGCTTACAAAGATAATCAAGGCCCAGATCAAAAAATGCCAGAACATATCAATCCTCAATAATGACTTCGACCCGACGGTTGCGCCTTTGGCCAGCTTCGGAATCATTTGTCGCAATCGATTTTTGTGAGCCATATCCAACGGGCACCAGCATGTTTTTATTCATGTCATGTTCACTGACCAGCCAATTTTGCAAACTTTGCGCCTGCTTGCGCGATATTTTATTGGCATCTCTGGCCAGATCGTCGGTATGCACCTCAATGCGCACTTTCAGGGCTTTAAACCGCTTGATAAACCGAACCAGTTGATCCAGCTTGGGAATGGCCGTGTTTAATAAATCCTCTGTGCCCTGTTTAAAAAGTTCATCGACCGGAATTACAAATGCCGGTTGTGCCATATCGTGTTTTAAAACGGCCTTCTGTTCGTCCAATTCCGACACCGAAGGCAACTCGCGCACCCGGGCAATGGTGTTGTCATCTTCAACCTTATAGGCATAAATACGCCCGATAAAAACGCGCGTGGCAAATTTTAAATTTCCAAAGTCAGCTTCTACCTCTTTGTTGCGATACACATTAAAAACAGTGCCAATTTGCACGCCTGTTTTCTGACCCACATTCAGATAAATATCATCTCCGGCCACTTTTTGAACCGTTGCCGCATCTGTGTGCACAACAAATACTGCACAAAACGCCAGCACCCATACATACGCCATGAATACACTCCTCACTTTTCAGCCATCCACTCAAATAATGCGTCTATTGACCGCTGATCGCCAAATTTCAAAACTTGTTCCTTCTTCACCAGCGCCCGGTCTATTATTTTCCGCCCCTGATTGTCAAATATACGCCGAATTAAAAACACAAACAACTTTCTTTATCATACCTTATCGGCAATCTTGCAAATTCGTTGATCCATGCCACATGTCAATTCTATCCTCCAGCATGTTTTGCAGACACGAGAACCCTGGGGGAGAGTGCAGGTAAAATAGGCACTTTTGGCGACTCTCTAAGCATATATTTTTTCACCAGATATTCATAAATCTGTACAAAATCACCCCGCCCATTGTGGTGATTGTAAAAATGGCAGATCGGGTTGGGATTGACTTCCAAAATGGAAAACCCTTTGACCCCGGCAATCAGATCAATGGCATAAAAACCCAGATCGATCACCCGATTCAACAAACGTGTCAACTGGGCAAATTCAGCCAGCAAAACCCCATCCACAACTGGCACTGCCACACCACCTGCTCGGTGCAATGGGTTTAAATCTTCGGCTGACAGATCGGGATCATTTCTTTTTTCATAAGCCAACAACAACCGATCCTGGCTGGCCACAATGCGATATTCTGGTCCTTCAACAAAAGCCTGTATCAACAACACATTGTCAAATCGGCTGCTGTCTTCACACAAGTCAAAAAGCCGCAACCGAAATCCATCCACATCGGTTTCCAGATAAACCCCTTGTGCCATAGATCCCCGGTTGCGCTTGATCACCACGGGAAAAGAAAATCGCTGGGTTACGTCGGTGACAATATCGGATATCGACGCATGTGTTTTGTAGCGGTCAAAACGACGATCTGCCAATGGGTTAAAAACCGTCATCGTTTGGGGAACCAGCAGGCCAGCTTTTGAAAACAGCTCGTACTGATACCCTTTGTCTTCGGCCAATCGCCCCGACACATAATCGTTAAACGGGTGTTTGTTACGCAAAAAATACAAGGGCCGATCCACCCTGGTAGCTCGAAGCACATTGCCATCAGCTGAAATGGGTTCAAGCCCAATGCCGAGGTTTTGACATGCCAATTTCAAACAGTGCAAACTTTCCAGTATCACATCTTCGCTAAAACTATCCTGCTCATAGGGCAAATTGAGCACTTCTCGAGCAAGCCCTACCAAGTAAAGCGATCCCGTCACACACACAGGCCCCATCGTTGGCAAACCGGTCAGAAAATCTTTTAACACACGCAACCCATCGGCATCATTTCGCACGGCCACATCCTGAGGTGCCACAGCTTGCAAATCCGCAACCGGTATGGCTTTGGGATGGGTTGATTGTGTCAATATCATGTCAGATGCCAGTGGGGCCAATGCCTTTAAAATGCCTCCGGCATCGTGGCCGGCACTGGCCCCAATCACAAATGTCCATTTGGGGGCCAGTTTGATCAATTCAGCAGCCAAAGCCTGTGCCGCAGCCGGGTTGTGTGCCCCATCCAGTATCACCGGAGGAGTTTGTTGCACCACCTCAAAACGCCCCGGCCACATGTGTGCTGAAAGGGCCGATTGAATCAGATCTTCTGTCAAAACCTCGCCCAGCAGGAACCGCCCCGCCGAAACAGAAAGTGCGGCGTTCTGGCAAAATGTGGCGGTCCGATTTTCAACACATAAATCATCGGCTACTTCGCATAACAAGATGCCATGTTGTTTGCTTGCTCGCCGAATCACCTGCATCACTTCGGGCGTTTGTGCCTGGGTGGTAAACAATTGCCGTCCTGAACGGGCAATGTGCAGCTTATCAGCCGTTATGGCCTCTAATGTGTCACCCAGCACCGCTGTGTGATCCAGTTGCACCACCGTTAACACAGCCACATCCGAATCCCATGCATTGGTTGCATCATAACGCCCGCCCAATCCCACTTCAAACACGGTATAATCCACACCCGCCTGGGCAAACAAAATGGTCGAAAGTGCCGTAAGCGCTTCAAATTTGCTAAAAGCGCCAAATCCTTCCCGCTCAAAATCGCGGCTTTTTTCATAGAGTTGCGTAACGCCCTCAGCCCATATATCGCGGCTCACCACCTGCCCGCCAATGCAAATGCGCTCGCGCACCGTGTGCAAATGGGGCGATGTATAAAGCCCCACACTTTTGCCCCCCAACCGCAGCAAATCGGCCAGCAAACTGCTGGTGGTGCCTTTGCCATTGGTTCCCCCAACAATCACCTTTTTAAATCCCTTTTGTGGGTCATCCAAACGGTGCAACAAAGCCCTCATGCGGGGCAAATAAACACCCAGCGGCCCATCGGGAGGATGTCCTGTTTCCCAATCGGGAAGTGTGTCTAAAAAACGATTGGCTCGAAAATAATTCATCGTCTGTTCCACCTTTTTGCGACAAAACGATCTGGTCAAAAAACCCCCAAACGGCTGAACAATACATAAAATCCCATGCCTTGTAAAGCAAGCCCACGTTGTGTCTACACAACCAGCCCGACCATGCACCAGATATAAAAGAGGCACTGGCAATTTTCGTTAAAATATGACATTGCCCAATTCAAATCCATTTGCAAACAACCCCAAATTTTCGTATATCGAAAGAACCCGGCCTCACAAAATCCATAAACACCAAAAAACTGTTATATTTATGACCCAGGCCCAAATCGTTGATCTCACCCAAAATGACATAAAAAAACAGTTTGAAGGCGAAGCTTCAGGGCACGATTGGTGGCACATCTACCGCGTTTGGAAAACAGCCATTTACATTGCAAATCAAGAAGGTTCTGTCGATCTTTTTGTCGTTGAACTGTCAGCTTTGTTGCACGATATCGGCGATTGGAAATTTCACCAGGGCAACACAGAAATGGGACCGCAGTTGGCCAAACAATGGTTGACACAGCATCACGTTGCAGAATCGGTTGTGAACCACATCTGCCAAATTATCCGCGAAACCTCTTTCAAAGGGGCGGGTGTTGTTGCCTCAATGTCATCCAAAGAAGGGCAAATTGTTCAAGATGCCGATCGCCTCGATGCCATTGGGGCCATTGGCATTGCCCGAACTTTTGCATATGGTGGGTACAAAGGCCGCGAAATTTACAACCCCGATATTCCGGCTGAATTTCACGAAAATTTTGAACAATACCAGCAAAAATCGGGGCCTTCAATCAACCATTTTTATGAAAAATTGCTCCTTCTCAAAGACCGTATGAACACCCGAACCGCCCGGCAAATGGCTCAGGCGCGACACCTGTTCATGGAACAGTTTCTCGATCATTTTTTCAAAGAGTGGGAAGGCAAAATTTAGCCGCAAGATCAAAAAAATACAAACTCCGGTTTCATGAGCAGCAATCACATTTCACCATTTACCTCCATGTCTCAACAAAAAAAATATTATTGGGTGATGTTCTATTTATGGGGATTTTTCCTCTTTCCCTCTCAGGCACACCCTTTCGATTTAACCGACTTAAGTCTTGAAGACCTCATGGCCATTGAGGTCACACTGGTATCGCGCAAACAGGGGACATTGTTCGAGACCCCTGCCGCTGTGTCTGTACTTACGCGCGACGACCTGCACCGTGCGGGTGTCACAAGCATTCCCGAAGCCCTGCGCCTGGTAACCGGTGTTCAGGTTGCCCGCATAGATGCCAACAAATGGGCCGTTAGTGCACGGGGGCTCAATGGCCGTTTTGCCCAACAATTGCTGGTACTGATTGACGGACGCACCATTTATACCCCGCTGTTTTCCGGCGTTTTTTGGGAAATGCACGACGTGATGCTTGAAGATGTCAACCACATCGAAATCATCCGCGGTCCGGGTGGCACACTGTGGGGGTCAAATGCCATTAACGGCATTATCAACATTGTCACCAACAATGCCTCAGAAACTCAGGGTAGCCATATCAAAGTGGGCACCGGCACAGAAGAACGCGGTTTTGTTTCGGCGCGTTATGGTCGCCAAATTAATCCCAACACCTCTTTTAGAACGTACGGCAAATTTTTTGCCCGCGATGCCTTTGTCGATGCCACCGGCCAGCATGTGCCAGACAACTGGCACATGAGCCAGTTGGGTGTGCGTTTGGATCAATCGCATGCCAAAAAAGGAAACCTGACTTTTCAAGGCGATATGTTTGCGGGCACGCGTGGACAAATATACCGTTTTCCAACACTGACCACACCCTTTGTTGAAGAAATTGACAATGACACCCGCCTCAATGGCGGCAATTTGCTGGGTCGTTTCACGCGTTTGGTGGGCGACACGGGCGAAATGAGCCTGCAAATGTACTACGACCACACGATGTGGCGCGACACGCTAATTGCCGAAACGCGCAACACGTATGATCTGGATTTTCAGCACCGTTTTAAATGGGGCACCCAGCAAGAAATAACCTGTGGATTGGGCTACCGCCTGTCTCAGGACCATCTCCAGAACGGCCGCTGGACAACGGTGAATCAATCCAAACGCAGTCTGGTTCT
>CAXNEV010000241.1:0-6064 GCA_964200925.1 Candidatus Latescibacterota bacterium
ACACACATCAATGGCTCGTTTGACTTCTCCTTTTTGCAATAATCCATCGGCCAAACGAGCAAACAGAATCGATGTGGGATTTTTGGCACAAATTTTTTCGAGTTTTTCGAAAGGGGTATGCGATGCTGCCATAAGGTGCCATAACCATCAAAAATAGATCATGCATGATAGGGAAAAACCCGGTTAAAGTCAACGGTAAATACAAAAGAACAGGGGAGGTTAGCCAATTCTTGGCTCATCGTCTTCCCGGTCAAATTCCCATCCTGTCACAAATGTGCCATCAGATTCAGGACGCGCCCAGGCCAGCCGCGCAATGAAGCGGATTTCAAATGTTGCCGAATTGTGCTGGGCATCAAAACCCCGTTTCAGCACATCAAAGTCCTGACTGCGTATCTGCATGCCACTGGCACTGATATCGACCATTTCCAATTCAATATGAGACCCATCGCCCACACGAGCCTGAATTGGCAAACCGATTAAAAGGCGCTTCGCCCGACGTTTTTCCCCGTTGGCCTCTGTATTATCCATAGGGTGTACCCCCAAATTGGGTGACGGGCACGGCACCAAACGTGCCCAGCAAAAAAAACAAGATTGGGCTTAAATGTAAAAAAATTATCCAAAAAATCTACTTCAAAATCATCCGGGCACCTACAACAACTGCGGAATTACCTTGTTTCAACCCTGTGAAAACGCTATATTTCACCCCATTCTCAGACCTGTTCTAAATACATGTAACCTTCAAAAACAAAGCGTGTTACACCACATATTGCACGGCCCAGGGAGGCGCAATGGAATTGTTTAAACTGTTTGTTTCCTTCACAAAAGTGGGTGTATTTACTTATGGGGGTGGCCCATCGATGATTCCATTGGTTCAGGAAGAAGTGGTCGGTGTGCACAAGTGGATGACCATTGAAGAATTTACCGATACCCTGGCCATGGGTTATGCCCTGCCAGGCCCTATTGCCACCAAAATGGCCGGATATGTCGGTTACAAAGTTGCAGGCACCCTGGGCATGCTCGTTGCCTTATTCGGCACAGTTTTTCCATCGCTGGTCATGATGATGGTACTGGCATTGGCTTTTATGCGCTACAAAGATGCCCCCGCAATCAAAGCCATGCTCACAGCCGTTAGACCCGCTGTGGTGGGCATGCTGGTGGTGGTGGTCTGGGAAATGTTTCCCAAATCGGTCACCTCATGGCACACGAGCCTGATTGCCATTGCCACCTTTGCCGCCCTCAACTTTCTCAATGTACACCCGGCCCTGGCCATCGTGGCCACCGCTGCACTTGGCCTTGCTTTTTATCGATAATCCTTTTTGACCCTTAAAAGAAGGGATCACAGATGGACAAGAGGCTTTGTGCCTGTCCATATTCCCTGTGTATTTAACCTTATGCCTTATAACACATTTGCCCAAAAAGTCCTTTCGGGTATCTCCCTCTCAGCACCCGAGATGCACACCGTTTTACAAACGCCCGACGATGACATTTTGCCGCTGTTGCACGCCGCGTTTCAGGTGCGCAAACACCATTTTGGAAAAAAAGTGCAAATCCATGTGCTCATGAATGCCAAAAGTGGCCTGTGCCCCGAAGATTGCGGGTATTGTTCTCAATCATCTGTCTCTCATGCACCCATCGAAAAATATCCGTTGCGCCCGGCTCATGAAATCGTTGAAGCCGCGCACAAAGCCAAAGCCAATGGGGCCTATCGCTATTGTATTGTCACCAGTGGTCGGGCACCTTCCGACCGCGAAATTGATGCTGTGGCCGATGTCGTTCGACAAATCAAACAAGACGTCGATATCGACATCTGCTGTTGTTTGGGACTGTTAACTGAAAACAAAGCGCAACGGCTCAAAAATGCTGGCGTTAACCGGGTCAATCACAACCTCAACACCAGTCGCCGCTACACCCCTGAAATTGTGACCACACACACCTATGACGACCGCGTAGCCACAGTAAAAACCATTCAAAAAGTGGGCCTCGACACATGCTGTGGTGGCATTGTGGGCATGGGGGAAACCCATGAAGATATCATCGATATCGCCGTTTCATTGCGCAACTTCAAGGTCGATTCTATCCCCGTCAATTTTCTGCATGCCATAAATGGCACCCCGTTGCAAAATCGGCCTGAACTGACACCCTATGATTGTTTGCGCACCCTGTGCCTGTTTCGGTTTGTCAATCCTGAAACCGAAATTCGCGTGGCCGGTGGACGGGAAAAAAATTTGCGTTCTCTACAACCCCTATCGCTTTACCCGGCCAATTCGCTGTTTATGGAAGGATATCTCACCACGGGCGGTTTGGGCATATCTGACACCCACAAAATGATTGCCGATCTGGGTTTTGAAGTTGAAACAACAGAAGAAAGCCTCGCGTCAGATAAAACATCACATTCAGCAAAGGACTCACAAATCGCGACTCTCAACTCGTGATGAATTGACTATGTTTGCTTACGATAAAAAATACGACGTCATTGTGGTAGGTGGTGGTCATGCAGGCGCAGAAGCTGCATTGGCCTCTGCGCGCATGGGCCGTGAAACCCTGTTGCTGACCATGAACCTCGACACCATTGCCCAGATGTCGTGCAACCCGGCCATTGGCGGCATTGCCAAAGGGCACATGGTGCGCGAAATTGACGCACTGGGCGGAGAAATGGCGCGCAATATTGACGAAACTGGTCTGCAATTTCGCATGCTCAACCAGCGCAAAGGCCCTGCTGTGCAATCCCCTCGGGCACAGGCCGACAAAAAAGCCTACCAGTTTCGCATGAAAAAAGTCGCCGAAAATCAGCCCCATCTCGATGTCAAACAGGGTATGCTTGAAGACCTCATCGTTGAAAACCGTCAAATAAAAGGGGTTGTCACCAAAGGCAAAACCGTCTTTCACGGCAAAACGGTTATTCTCACCACCGGTACTTTTCTCAAAGGCCTTATCCACGTCGGTGATTTCTCCTACAGTGCGGGCCGCGCCGGCGAACAGGCCGCTGACAAAGCCTCTGAAGGTTTGGCCCGGTTGGGTTTTGAGCTGGGACGCCTCAAAACGGGCACTCCACCGCGCATCAATGCCCGCACCATTGATTTTGGCGTGTGTGAAGAACAGCCCGGTGATGAATACCCTCGGCCCTTTTCGTTTTGCACCGACAAAATCACACAGCCCCAGCTCAGTTGTTATTTGACCAATACCACGCAAAAAACCCACGACATCATTCGCAACAACATCAACCGATCGGCCATGTACAGCGGGCGCATTCAGGGTGTGGGGCCGCGCTATTGCCCTTCGGTTGAAGATAAGGTAGTGCGTTTTGCCGACAAACAGAGCCATCACATTTTTCTTGAACCTGAAGGGTATCACACCCTTGAAATCTACCTCAATGGCCTGTCGATGAGTTTGCCGGAAGATGTTCAAATCCAAGTGGTGCGCAGCATTCCCGGCCTGGAAAAAGCCGAAATGATGCGCCCGGCCTATGCCGTTGAATACGACTATGTGCCACCCACGCAAATTTTGCCCACCCTGGAAACCAAACCCATTCGCGGGCTGTTTTTTGCCGGGCAAATCAACGGTACCACCGGATATGAAGAAGCCGCCGCTCAAGGCTTAATGGCAGGCATTAACGCCGCTTTGTTAGCCTATGGTGAAGAACCGCTCATTCTCGACAGAGCACAGGCCTATATCGGCGTGCTCATCGACGATTTGGTCACCAAAGGCACCGAAGAACCCTATCGCATGTTTACATCCCTGGCCGAATATCGCCTGTTGTTGCGGCAGGACAATGCCGACTTGCGCCTCAGGGAAATAGGCCATCGCATTGGCCTGGTCAGCGATGAAGTTTATCGCCAATTTCAAATGCGCAAACAACAAATTGAAACGGAAATAGAGCGCTTGCGCACCGTCAAAATCACCCCCAACGACCGCGTGCAAGAAGCCCTGCAAAAATCCGGATCATCGCCTTTGACCAAACCGGTGTTTTTATCCGACTTGTTGCGCCGTCCAGAATTGACCTACGACATCATTCGTGCTGTTGCGCCTTCAACAGGTGCCCTGCCCGACCATGTTTGTGAATCGGTTGAAATTGAACTCAAATACGAAGGTTATATTACCCGCCAGGAATCTCAGGTGGATCGTTATCAAGACCTGGAAAAAAAACTCATTCCCGACAATTTCGACTACAAAATGTTGACTGCATTGCGCAACGAAGCCCGAGAAAAATTTGCGCGCATTCGCCCGCGTTCGTTGGGGCAGGCATCGCGTATTCCGGGCATTTCTCCGGCTGATGTTTCTGTTTTAATGATTATGATTAAAAAGCAAAATGGGACGCGGGGCGCGGCATGACATTGCAGGACACCCAAATTCGAGCGATATTATTATTGCTGTCCGATGACGATTCCGATATTGTGGCAGGCATTCGGCACAAATTATTCACAATGGGAGAAGAAGCCGTTCAAACGGTCTTGTATGCGGCCGCAGAAGGATCGCGAGCCCACCGCGAAGCCAGCCGGGTGTTGATGCGTTTTCGCGAACCCTCATTAGAAGAGCGCTTTCGCAATCTGGCCATAGATGAAAATGGCGACATTGATCTGGAAGAAGGGGCATTTGTTCTGGCGCGTTTTGGATATCCCGATTTGGATGTGGGGGCATACAAAACCCGGCTGGGTCGAATGGCTTTTGAATTGGCCCCCCGCGTGGCCCCCGACGATCATCCGGTACGGGTCATTCGCACCTTAAATCATTTTTTATTTGAAGAAATTTGTTTTCGAGCCCCCCGGCACTACGACCCCGATGACACGTATCTCCACCGGGTGCTCGATCGCAAGCGGGGTTGGCCGATTACCTTATCTGCCGTTTATCTCATTTTGTCATGGCAACTCGATTTGCCCCTCGTGGGTGTTGCCATGCCCCGGCATTACATTGTCAAATACAATGCGCCAACAGGGCAAGAAATCTATATTGATCCGTATAACCGGGGGCAAATTTTAACCCCCAATGAATGTGCCGAACTCATTGGCGAAAAATACTCTGACAACCTGTTTCCCGAAACCACCAACCGCTTTACGCTGTTTCGCATGATGAACAACCTCAAACACACCTATTTGGCACTGGGCGATCAGGCACATGCCTCACAACTGGATGCGCTGATTCAGATTCTCCAGCAAAATCAATCCTAAATTGATGCAAAACCTTTGTGCCATGAGCACCGTCCCATTCTGATGTAACATCGCAGTCAAAATTGTCCCCGATGGGAAAAAGTCCTATAATGCATAGAGGGTGCCACATGGCCGACAGCATCAAAATCATTGTACAAAATCGCAAAGCGCGGCACGACTATGAAATTCTCGATACGCTTGAAGCAGGCCTTGAACTTCAAGGTACCGAGGTGAAAGCCCTGCGCGAAGGTCGCGCCAATCTCAAAGACAGTTATGCCCGAATTGAAGGATCAGAAGCGTTTTTATACAATACACACATCAGCGAATACACACAGGGCAACCGTTTTAATCACCTTCCCGAACGCAGACGCAAATTGTTGCTGCACAAATACGAAATCAATCGCCTGCGCGGTCGGGCTGAAGAACGCGGCCTCACCCTTATTCCACTCAAACTCTATTTTAAACGCGGCAAAGCCAAAATTGAACTGGGTGTTGCCCGCGGCAAAAAGCAGTTCGACAAGCGCCATGCCATTGCAGAGCGCGATGCCAAACGCGAAATGGAACGCACCCTCAAATCACGAACCTATGGGAGATAGATGACGCGATACACTTGGCGAGCGACCCAAAATGTGTTCCCCACACGTTTTTTCGCGGCCTGTTTGGTGCTCCTCCTGTTGTTCTTCCCTGATCGCGATTTATTAACAGCCGAAATCTCAGTTCCTATCTTGCGACTTGGCCATGTCGATTACGTGCTTTTGCCAGGTCTGGCCAAAGCCATTCATGGGCATTTGTACGATGCACCGCGCACACATAAGGTAGAGCTGCGTTTTGACAATCATCGCTGTGTATTCACCAGTTTGTCTTCGGTTGTAACCCTTGATGAGGAAGCCTATCGATTGCCCGTTCCCACGCGATATTATGCC
>CAXNEV010000242.1:0-6052 GCA_964200925.1 Candidatus Latescibacterota bacterium
GCGGCGCAAGGTTACCACCCCCAAACCCCACCCTGGCAAACTGTGCACAAAAACAAAAAGCATCACCACCGAACTCCTCTATATCAAGGTATCCCACCGAGTCACAAGTTATGAACAAACAAGACCCAGTCATATCGCAACTGACACAATGGGCGGACAGCGATGCCAATATCAGAGCTCTCATTCTCACGAGTTCCCGTGCGGCAAAGCATAGGGAATTGGATTTCCTCTCAGACTATGATGTCGAAGTATTCGCAAAAGATACTGCACCGTTCACTGAAGATGATAGTTGGTTATTGGGCTTCGGAGAGATAATGGTTCGGTGGCCCGCGCGACCACAGGTTACTGGCGATGAAAACTGGATTACGCAACTGGCGCTATTCAAGAATCGAGTGCGGATAGACTTCAAGATCACCTCACAAGGGCCAGAGGTCAGTCCCAACCTTTCGTCAGGATATAAAGTGCTGGTGGACAAGGATGGACTCTCTCCAAACATACCTGCACCTAGCTTTCCCTACGAAACGATTCAGCAACCCTCTGCATCTGATTTTGAGTCCAGAATGGTCGCCTTCTGGTGGGACATCGTCTACGTGGCGAAGGGCTTGTTTCGTCGTGAACTCAATTATGCCAAGGCAATGCTCGACGATACGATTCGTTTTGACAAACTGCTTCCATTGCTCAACTGGTACATTGGCGTCACGCGCGGATGGAACATCAACACAGGACTGCATGGGAAATGGCTGGACAAGTATCTTGATAAGGACATCTGGCAACTATATCAGGAGACGTTTGCTGATGCTGACCTTGGTAACAACTGGTCGGCACTGTATTCCACTATCGAACTCTTTCGAAAAGTGAGCGTAAAAGTGGCAGAGCGCCTTGATTTCCAATACCCATACGAAACAGATTGCATGGTGACAGCATATATTCGGGAGATCGAGAATGCGTATCATGAGCAGACGAAATGTTGCTGATTTGAAAGACAAGAACAAAGAGCAAAAGACCATCATTTACAGCGTGCACTCTACCGTTGCCCCTTGAAGGGCTTCGCCGTGATTGGGGCGCGCCGCCAGACGTGTAACAAGACGGTTTGCTGCGCCCTGCCGTACCACCCATCCCACACAGCCTTGCAGCGTGATTGGCTTTCTGACTGTAAACTGAATACCTTTTGTGATGCGGCTGCAAGCCCGTCAGCAACCGCAATCGTTAAATGCAAGCGGCAAAAAACATAATGGGCACAGAAAAACATTCATACAGATCGTGTTCCGAAAAACCAGATTCGTCAAGCCCAAAAGATGCGTGAAGATTTTTTGAATCGATTTGATGAACAGCGATTGAAGGAGGAAACAGATGAAAACCTTTAAAAAACATCTGAATGAAAAACTTAAAGATGAACAATTTAAAAAACTATATGAAGAAGAACGCCTGCTTGTAGAGCTTTCTTTAAAAATTCTTGGAACCAGAGAGCTGAAAGGGCTTTCCCAAAAAGAAGTTGCTCAAAAGGCGAAGGTGACACAGCAACAGTTATCGAAGGTCGAGAATGGTATCAATTGCAATTTGACTACTTTTCTAAAAATTTGAAACGCTCTTGATCTGAAAATTGATCTTGGGCAATCGCGTGCTAAAAGTCTTGCCTGAAAAAATCGAAAAAACATTTGTTGATGATGTGCCCTATATGAATGCCCTTTATGGGCTTCGCCTTGATTGGGCCGCCAGCATTTAACTTTCTCTAAGCCGTCCAGAATAAATGGAGAAACACCGTTTTGAGATCCAGCATTTTTGTTCAGAGGCGGAGATGAAACGATCCATGATGGTGTTATTGTCATGTTTGTGTGTGGTTAGCGATGCAGTGGCTGACAAAAAGGTGAAATATCAGAATTTCAGCCAACCGACAGAGGTGCGAGGTCTTATCGTGAGAGGGCGAGTGGCGTATTATCCGAACGACACACTCATGTATGCCCAGGTTGCCAAAGAGACCGTATTGTTTGGCCATGTTTTTCCTGAGGGAACGGGATTTCACTTCCGTGATGATGGCACACTTGAGTGGTGCTTTTTGGCACAAGACAGCCGTGTGGAGGGGCATCTGTTGAGGGGTGGTGGCAATGAATGGATGACGGAGTTTTATCCGAGTGGGAAGTTGAAAAGTGGCGGATTGGCAGAGGTTCAGATTATCGACGGAATTCCGTGTGCTGTGGGAACATTCTGGAGTGAGGTGTTTGGTGGAGGGGGCCGCACTCATTTTTATGAAAGTGGCAAGCTTCAATACGCCAAAGTAGCGCAAACGGTGCAATACCGAGGGGCGACGATCAAAAAGATGTTAAGAGACGCGCCAAAATAGAAGAAAAGGATGCCCTGTATTATGTTTTAACCACGTTACCGCAAGAAGAGCGTGTGGTGATTACTTTGTTTTATATTGCAAACTATTCACACGCTGAAATTGCGGCGTTTTTAGATGTGTCTCTCACCACCATTAACAATCGGCTGAGATCGGCAAGACGCCACATTAAAAAAGGACTCACCAACATGGATCAAATCAAAAACCAGGCCCCTTCGCGCAACCATGCATTTGCAAAAACAATTGCACAACTCACACAACCCTTGTCCATGGATACAGAATGTTACATTTATGGCACTGAAAAGCTCAATGGGCACGATGCCTGGGCGCTGTTTAACGCGTGTGCCGCAGGGGATCTTGCACGGGTGCAAACCCTTATCGATCGCGATCCCGCCCTTGTCAATGCGCAATACTGGTATCAATTTCCCCTTCACATGGCTGTTAGAGAAGGGCATGCCGATGTTGTTCAATATCTTTTGGAACATGGGGCTGATTTGGGCAAATCGCGATATCTTTATAATTCGTGGGATAAGGTGCTTTCTGAAGTGACACACCGAGGGCACCTTGCAGTTAAAAAACTTCTTGAAGCAGCTTTAAAAGAACGGTTTAACTATCATCCCCTTTTTGATGCTGTGCGAGATGCCATTCGGGCGCGCGATATAAAAACTGTTGAAAACGTGATTTCTGAAAAACCCGAACTGGCAACGGCATCCGATGCTCTGGGCAATACGGGTCTTCACTGGGCCACGCTTACACGACAAATATTGCTTATTGATCGGTTTCTCGAACTCGGCGTTTTTATTGATGCCAAACGCGCCGATGGCCAAACAGCCATGATGCTGTCAATCAATGGCGATTATTGGTATCGTTGGCATCGCGATCTCCCGTTAAAAGCCATGCAAAATCAATGGGTCATCACGGGTTATTTACTTGCCAAAGGGGCAGGTGTCACACTGGGTATTGCTTGTGCCTGTGGCGATCTTGAGCAGGTTGAGAAAATTTTAAAGGCCGATCCCCAAGCTGCCAACAGACTTGATATGCAAGGTGCAAGCCCGCTTTACCATGCTGCCCGATCAGGGCATGTTCAAATTGTTGAAACACTGCTCAAACACGGTGCAGATCCCAATCAACCCGAACACCATGCACCGCGGGGGCATGCGCTGCATGAGGCTGCGGCCAAAAACAATCTCGAAATTGTGAAGATGCTTCTTGAGGCGGGTGCAGATTCCAATGGAGATGTCGATTCCAGTGGCAATGTGCTGTATATCAACCAGGTAAAAAATCCTGAAAATTGCGATATGGTTCAAAAATTATTGTTGTCGTATGGTGCCTACAAACCGCCTTATAGTCTTTCAGATGAAGACCTCAAAGTGGCCATTTTAAACAACGATCCTGCCATTCAGGATAATCAATTCATCCACGAAGTTCTCGGCAAAGAAGATCCGGAGCTCATCGATCTTTTTCTTGCCAAATATGGACACATCATTCCCAAAATGTCGCCCACCGATATTTGGGGTGGCAATGTGCCACCTGGCAACATCATTCAAAAAATGATCGATCATGGTTTGGACATCAACAGACCCAATTGGATTGGGCGCACTTTTTTACATGTCTGCGCAGGAAAAGGCCAAATGGATACGGCAGCAGTTTTGTTGAATGCCGGTGCAGATATTGATGCTGTGGAATTGGAAAATGGCGGCACGCCTCTGGCCGAAGCCGTGCGGGCAGGTCAGATTGAAATGGCCAAATTTTTGCTCAACCGCGGTGCCGATCCTCATGCACCAGAAGGCTCAGAATGGGCCACGGCCAAAGCCCTGGCCGAGCGGCAAGGGGATTTGGAAATGAAAAAACTTTTTGCATAGGTTTTAAAAAAATAAAACGCCGCGGGATAGACATTCTGTTCCACGGCGTTTTGTTATGCCCTGTGCTCAAGACAACAACAGGTGTGTTAATGGAATGGCTATTACACGGGAAGACAATATGAGCGGTTTATCACACAGACATGCCAGAATGCCAACACTGATTGAATGGTAAGACTGCATATTCCATTTGTTTTTATCATTTACATTTTTCAGATCTGACGCTATCATATGTTTTTAAAGGTCTGAATAACAATCTGTTATATTTTTAAAAAGGTTTTGCTGATGAATCAGTCTTTGTCCAACACGTATGAAGATCGCAAACGCGCGTTTATTGTGTATTCTGCCAATTCTGGATCGGGCAGAGGGCGTTCGGGTTTTTTGGCGCAGATTTGTCGTCTGGAATTGAATCAGGAGATCGATGAACAGAGCATTCGCGATGCGCTTGACCATGTGAATGACCGGAAGGATTGTTCGGATTTCACATTTGTTGGCCTGATCCGGTTGTGTTATCAATATGCCCGGCATCCACTTTTATCTGCGGATCTTTTGAAAGAGATTCATGACACGATTTTGAACTTTAAATACTGGGTAGATGAACCGGGATATGATATGATGTTTTTCTGGACAGAAAACCATCAAATCCTGTTTCATTCGGCAGAATATCTTGCGGGGCAGCTTTTTCCGGCGCACGTTTTTCCAAATGCGGGACTGACGGGTGCAGAACACATGGAAAAAGCGCATAAGAGAATTCTCAACTGGATTAACTTGCGGGCTCGCATTGGTTTTTCAGAGTGGGATTCCAATTGTTATTACGATGAACACATGGCCCCATTGGTTAATCTGGTTGATTTTGCCGCTGATCCAAAAATTGCCGACGCAGCTTCCAAATTGCTCGATGTGCTCTTTTTTGATCTATCGGTTGATTCGTTTCAGGGCGTTTTTGCAACCTCACACGGGCGCACCTATCCGCGGCATGTGCTCTCAGAACACGGTGACGCGATGACGACCGCGCAGAAGATCGCTTTTGATCAGGGTGCATTTACAAGCCCCAACAGCATGACGGCTGTGAGTTTGAGCACCAGCAGGCGATATTGTGTGCCGGATGTGGTTCAACAAATTGCACAACACCAGCCCGAAGAAGTGATGAATTTTGAGCGGCACAGTTTTGATTTGGGTCAGGCAGAAAAATTTGGGATTCGGGCAGACGATCCAGAACGGGCCATGCCGATGTGGGCGGCGGGTATGTTTGCAGATCGGCGCACGGCAAAACAGACGCTTGGTCTGGCGGATCGTTTTCGGTCGGGGTGTTTTGATGTGATCATTCGGCCGTATGTGGAAGCGGTGTTGAAGGCATACGAGGCGTTAGATGTTATGAACGTGCCACACGATGGGAATCTGGATCGGCGCACATTGTCGGAAGTGAACAAGGTGACGTATCGCACGCCGGATTATCAGCTTTCGTGCGCGCAGGATTATCGCAAAGGCAAACTCGGATTTCAACAGCATATCTGGCAGGCGACGCTTGATGCCAATACGGCCGTTTTTACGTTGCATCGCGGATCGGGTGACGATCAAAGTACGAAATACTGGCAAGGGCGTTTGCCCAGGGCCGCACAGATAAAGAATGTGGTGATTGCCGTTTACAATATTCCCGAACAGGCCGACCCTGGGCCAGCGACCGTGTTTCCGCCCGAAGCGAAAGGCAATGCGATGCCTTCTCCGGCACCTTCTGAAGAAATATTGCTACCCTATACAGTGGCGGCATTTCCCCGTGGGAAGTTTGATGGGGTTGTTGAACAAAATGGCTGGATCATGGCGAGAAAAAAAAATGGGTATGTTGCCCTGCGATCTCGGC
>CAXNEV010000243.1:0-6014 GCA_964200925.1 Candidatus Latescibacterota bacterium
GAGGCCGATAAGACCGTTGGTTTGCGGGTATCGGCCTGTGAGCATCGCACCCCGGCTTGGGCTGCAAACCGGGCTGGTGGTGAAATAGTTGGTAAACCTGACACCGCTATCCGACAGGGCATCAATGGCAGGTGATTGAACGGTGGGAATGCCATAACACCCAAAATGGCGTCCAGTATCGTGTGTGGTAATGATTACAACATTGGGTTTACTGGTCATAATTACCTCATTTTGAATGGCGCTTTTTGTCGGGTTTGGGAAGGGATGACAGCTCGAGACCCGACCCAATTGGGATCGGTGTTTTGAGGCAGGTGAAGTTTAAAGTGGCAACGTTTGCAACAAACAAGCACATCGTTCATGTGTTCTGCGCCAACCGATTGGTAATGCAAATGATGCACCTGGAGCTTTTCTGTACTGTTGCACACCCAACACCGATGACCATAAAATGACAAGATTTGTTCGCGCTTTTCCCGCCAGGCTTTGGAACGCATATATCGGTTGTAATCGGGCGGTGGGTGCTGTTGGCGCAGTTCTGACAAATGCACCCGAAGGCGCATCAGATCGCGATGGAGGCGTGAGGCAACAGGTGTCTGTTGCATGACAATTTTATCCCGGGTTTCTTTTTTCACAGACTCAAAATAGAATGGGGTAGGAAGCACGTCAAGGAGTTTGTCGCGATAATAACGGGTTGGTGGAATCCATTTTCACTTTGTAATTTGTAGGTATTTACAAGGTTGAAATTTATCATAATGCCCAAAATTCGGATAAAATAGCCAACGCCTCAAATATAACATGTTGAATGATCATCGGGATGGCGCTTCTTCCAAAGTCTCAAAAATGATTTTGACACGTTTGCCCAATGCTGTTGCAATCCGGCGAAGCATCGCCAGCGAATGCCCCTCATAATCAGCATTTTCAAGCCGACAAATTACAGACGCTGATGTATCTACCATTTTAGCCAATTCACGTTGAGAAAGCCCTGCATCCTTTCTCAATTGATAAATTTGGGTAGCAACTTGGGCATGAGTGCGTTCTTCTTCCAGAAGGGTCTCTGTCTCCGGATTGCCCTTTACATAACGGTGGTGAAGAATTTCAACTGCATCTGTTATTCTTTTTTTACTCATAATCATTGCTCCGAAGAGAAGGTATGCTGTTTGGGCCGCTGCTTAAATTGCTTCTTTCGGCGGATAGCCAGTTCGATTTCACGGGGAGGGACTTGCCGTTCTTTGATCAAACCGTGAGAAACAACTGCGGCCATAGATTCATGAAAGAAATACAGGATGCGGTATTGTTGTCCCTGGTATGAGATGCGAAGTTCATAGATATCGTCCCGCAGGTAATCGGCTTCCGGCCTGCGAAGTTCGTGTCCGAGTTCTTTGAGGCGCTCTATTTTCACAATGCATTTGGCCCTGGCTCTGGGAACAAGGCCATCAAGCCATGCCAACACAGGAACAATACCATCGGCTTCCTGGTAAAATATAACCTGAATTTCAGGCATTGCTCCTCGCAGTTCCGTTGCAGCGCATTCTGTTGAATGAAAGTTAATAACATGTTCTCAAATTTAAGAACAAAGTCAAGGGGAATATATGAAATTGATGCAGATTAAGTGATCCATCAGAGTTTTCTCTTTACTTGACAGATGAATGGGATATCATACCTTTTTGGGGCTATGGTGAATGTTCATTTAACAGGAGGAAAAAATGGAACTGGCGTATTTTGCAGATGAAGTGAACAAAGAAAATTTTGATGAAGCGGTGCGCCTGGGTGTGGAAGCTGGGGCTACAGGTGTGGAATTGCGCGGAGGTATTTGGGGCAAACGCGTGCAGGATATTGACAATGATGACGTCAAACGTGTGCAGGATGTGCTGGGCAAATATGGTGTGAAAATTTTATCGGTGGGGTCACCCGTGGGCAAGTGTGCGCACGACAATGCCGAAGAAATGGCTCATCATCAAAAAATGTTTGAACGGATGGTGGAACTGGCCAAGGCATTTGAAACGCCCATTATTCGCGGGTTTGCCCTGTGGAATCCCAATCGAAAAAGCGGAGATCACATCAGGCCGGGTGTGGAAAAATACCTGGCTATCATTGTGCCATTTCTGACGCCGATTGTGAAACTGGCCGAGCGGGAAGGGGTGACGTTTTCGTTGGAAAATGAAGGGGCAACCATTGCAGGCAGTTGTGCCGAAGCCCGCGCTGTGGCCGATGCGCTGGGCCATTCACCGGGTTTCAGTTTTTGCTGGGATGTGAACAATGGCATAGGGTGTGGTGAAGCAGCTTTTCCCGATGGATACGAAAAAATCAAGGGGCACATGATCCATTTGCATGTGAAGCCGAATGACAACAAAGAACTCGATCCCATTCGGGAAAGCCAGATGGTATATGCCGATTTGTTGCGCCAGGTATTGGCCGATGGGTATGCGGGGGCCGTGAGCATTGAGCACTGGGGATCACCCGAATTGATGTTGAAAGGGATTCGGCAATTGCGCGCTGTGCTGGATCAGCAATAAAGTGCAAAGTTCAGAGCAGCGAATGGGCGAATAGACGATTCGCTCGTGATCAACGGGGCACCTTTGGTGCGTTCCCTGCGAGAACTTGCGCTTCGCGCACTCGCAGATTTGTCACAAACGTAAAGTCATTTATGAATATTTTAAAACTGGGCGATGGTTTATGGAATTTTTCCCAGGGCTTTTGGGAAGGCTTCTGACAGGGGCCGGCATTTGGCGGGCAAGATTTGTCGCCGGGGCATTGGCGCTTGAAAAAAAAATTCAGTTCCAATTTCCATTTGATACGATTGCCCACATTGAATGTAAAACCGGGATGGTGTGGGCAACCATCCACATCAGCACCCTCCATGAAACCGTCGAGCTGAAAGGATTGGTTAATCACAAAGCTCTCATGCTGGTTGAGGTCTTGCATGAGCGCGTATCTGATGCGTTGATGGTTTTGATAGAACCGCACGAAAAAACGATTCTGGCACTTTGGCATTCGTATCAAAATTTTTTGCAGCAACCGCAATTTCTGTCTTATTCAGACCTGTGCCGATGGGGGAATCGTCATAAAATATGTGATGGCGAAACCATTCAGGCCCTCACACAAGTTATGCAACATCCGTTTTTTTTGCATCATCTTCCCTCTTGTGATTTGATCAATCGGGTTGTGATATTGCTTCAAGCTTTGCAGGGCGACAGCCAGGTGATTGAGGCCCGAAATGAAGATTTTGTTCGCCGGGAAATAAAAGCTTGTGAACCCTTTTTTGATACGGTTGAAAATACACCTCTGACAGAGGAACAACGCCGGGCTTCGGTGGTGATGGAAGATCGCAATCTGCTGGTGGCTTCGGCAGGTTCTGGCAAAACGTCAACGGTTGTGGGCAAAGTTGGGTATTTGTTGTTGCGCAAAATATCGGTGCCCGAAGATATTTTGATCGTGGTTTTCAACACCCATGCGGCCAGAGAAATTGAAACGCGCATCCGCGAACGCCTCAAACCTTTGTTGCCTTCACCCCTTTCACTTAAGGTCAAAACGTTTCATGCGCTTGGCCTTGAGATTATTTCCAATGTCGAAGGTACAAGGCCCACTGTGGCTGATTTGTCAATAAGCGGAGAAGATTCGGATCATTCTTTGATTGGTGAAATTGTTGCAGCTTTGGTGGAAACCGATCCATCTTTTGCCCGCGCTTTTGTGCAATTCCACATCCTTTGTCCAGAGGAGGCAAAAGATCCGGCTTTATTTAAAACAAGCAGGGATTGGTTGGTTTATCTGAAGGATTTGGGCGCTTACGAAAGCGGGCGGTTTGGATTTCGAACGCTCAATGGAGAATGGGTTAAATCACAGGGTGAACGGGCCATTGCCAATTGGCTTTTTATAAACGGCGTCGATTATGTTTATGAACACCCCTGTGTGTATCAAACGGCAAATCAACAGGAACGGTCTTTTCGGCCTGATTTTTTTCTTCCGTTAGCGGATGTTTATGTGCAACATGTTGCCACAGATGTCGATGGCCGTTCGGCTGTGCCTTTTGCCGAAAAAATCAGGGAATCGGTGGGCTGGAAGCGCGTTTTAAAAGAAAAAGGCGGAACTGTTATTGAGACATATTTTTCGGAGTATGTTTCGGGTGATTTGTTTTTCAGGCTCGAACAGGAGTTAACCAACAAAGGGCTTGTTTTAAGCCCGCTTCCGGCAGTGCAGGTTTTGATGCGGGTGCAAGTGGCACAACCCCGGCAACAGATGGAGATTCTGGGTCTTTTGCAGACCTTTATCAAACATGCCAAGTCCAATCGCGTGACACCCGAAGCACTGAAAAATGCCGCTCTGACACAATCGCATCGGGCACGAGCCCTTTTGTTTGTGGACATTGCACCCCGAATCATGGATTGTTATGCGGCCAAATTGCAAAGTATGGGGGCCATTGATTTTGAAGACATGATTCTGCTGTCCGCGCAATATGCCCATGAAGCCCGTTATCGCCATGCGTTTCGCCACATTTTGGTAGATGAGTTTCAGGATATTTCGCAGGGCCGCGCCAATTTGTTGCTGGGCCTGTTAAAACACGCACCCGACTGCAAACTGTTTGCCGTGGGTGACGATTGGCAATCGATCTACCGGTTTGCCGGTTCAGACATCAGCCTCTTTACCGGATTTTCAGCCCACTTTGGCAAGACTGCGACCAATTTTCTCACCAAAACATTTCGATCCAATCGGGGCATTGCCGAGGTTGCGGCACATTTTGTGCAACAAAACAAAGCCCAAATGCAAAAGGCCGTGGTGGCTGAAGATCAAACCACAAAAGCCACCCTTGCCGTGCGACGCTGCAAACGCAGAGGGGATGTTGGCCGGCATATTGAGGCATGTTTGGAAGATATTATTCAAGAAACAAAGGGGGCCGGTTTCAAACCGAGTGTCTATGTGCTTGGCCGATATCGCCATTTGCGACCCGAACACATAGAGGATTGGGACACGCGCTACCACAATGTTCTTCAACTGGAATACAGAACCATTCACAGTTCAAAAGGGTTACAGGCAGACTATGTGATTCTGATTGGGCTTGTGGCTGGCAAAAGCGGTTTTCCCTCGGAAATAGCAGATGATGTGTTGTTGCACCTGGTGATGCCCACACCCGAAATCTATCCGCATGCGGAAGAGCGGCGGTTGTTTTATGTGGCCCTCACACGGGCGCGTTGTCGCGTGTATTTAATCAGTGGCCAGTGGGCGACATCCTGTTTTTTGAATGAACTGGTGCACCAAAATTCACATGTTGCCCCAATGCTCCGATTCGACAACGATCCCGATGAAGAAACAAAAACAAAACCCATTCCCTGTCCGCGTTGCGGAATTGGCACGATGAAACGCAAAACAGGAAAATTTGGCCTATTTTACGGGTGTTCAGAGTTTCCGGCCTGTCGTTATACGCAGGATATAGATGGAACAGTGACCAGGGAACAATGAACAATGGACGATAAAAATCAACGTCGTGGGTCACAAGTCGCGGGTCTAAAGTCAAAGGCGAAAAAAGTCGAGACTCATGACTGTTTTGAACTGTTCTGATTGTTGAATAGAAAGAGGGTGTATGGCTTTAAACTTGCACAAGTTGTTTGTCGATGTGTTTCATCCCGAACCGGGTGAGCGGGTGCTGGTGATGACGGATGTGCCACACGGGAAATTGGAAGATCACGACGCATGGCGAGAACGGCGCGATATGGCGGTGGAGTGGTGTGAGGCGTGGGTTGAGTTGGGCAAAAAGATTGGGCTGGAGGTGTTGCCGCTGGTGACTTTTCCGGCGGTGGGTGTGAACAATGGGAATTTGCCATTGGATAAAGGTGATCCGATGGTGTTGCGCGATGCGCTTGGGCAAACTACATTGGCTCTGGCGTTGACGCAATATTCCCCGACGGCACCAATAGCGGCTTGGGCAAAGGCACATCCCGATTTTCGTGCGGCAACCTTGCCCAGGGTGGCCCGGCGAATGGAAAAAACGGCTTTGTCGGCCGATTATGCAGAGGTGGCTCGGCGCT
>CAXNEV010000244.1:0-6008 GCA_964200925.1 Candidatus Latescibacterota bacterium
ATACCCAATACGGCTATAGTTAGATATGTCGCGGTAATAAGCTGTGATGTCCATTAAGTGGTTGCGGTTAAGACCGTATTGAACGCCAATTTCATAAGCTGTGGCTTCAACCGGATCGGCAGCCACATCGACAATAAACGGCAACGAGGGGTTGGCAAACACACCAAAGTTGTCAAACAAATTGGAAAATGCGGGTGCCGAATAAAACTTGCCCCACGAATAGTGCATCGCGGCATTTTCTGTAATGGGGTGTGAGATGCCCAAACGCGGCTGGAAAAACCATTTGGTTCCCACGCTCTTGCCGCGAATTTCGTTGCGCACAATCTGCCCGCTGGGCAAGGTTTCCTGTATGGTTGGCGCAAAAAAATCTGTGAAGGTATTGGCCCCCACGGCAAATCCGTCAAACCGCACCCCGCCATTGATGATAATGCCATCGTATTCGATGCGATCCTGAACATAAACGGCATATTCTTTGGGATGCAGAGAATAGTCGGTGGTTTCAAACGGGAATTTGTTGTCGTAGGTCACGCGAACCTGCGTGCGCTGCTGGAACTGCGACACCGTGTGATAGCGATACAAAACGCCGGCTTTCACCTGGTGGTTATAGTTGACTTGGCTGGTCACATCAGTCTTGACTTGGAACACGTTTCGGTCGAGGTCTTCATAATAAAAACCCGGTTGGCCAATGCGATAGGCATTGTTGCCAAAATTCGTCGAAAAGAATTTTTCGTTTCCAGGATCTGGAGTAAAAAACGACCGCTGACCATTGGCCAGAATGCCCGAACCATTCACACCCAGATACTGGTTTGCCAGCTCCGGCGTGGTCAATACCACAAACTCGCCGACTTCCCCTTCAAAAAGCAAGCCGTTGCCATTGTCATCGGAATAGCCAAATTCGCTGGTCCGATTCAATTGCGACACTTTCACTTCATAAAAAGTTTTGGCCGACACCGACTGCGTCCAGCCCAAATATCCCATCACACCTAATTTTTTGTTGCCGGGAAAACCCGCTGGATAAAATTTGAAACGAGGGGCAAAATCGCGGTTGACCCACCCGCCGAGTTTGCCTTCATCATCAATCATCAAACTGCCTGTCAACTTGGTGTTATCGGTGGGTTTATAGGTTACTTTTCCCGAATGGCGCATTTGCAAATGGTGTTCACCCGGAAAATAATCGCGGCCTTCATTATAACGCGTGGTCAAATAAAAACCACCCCGGCTGCTCAAAGGCCCGCCCAGAGAAATTTCGGCTTCTTTGGGCCCCTGGCCATAACCCATCTCTTCAATGGTCTTTGGGGTGTAGGTGTAATAATTATTGGCTTTGGCAATATTGGCGGCGTTGCCAGAATTCACCAAAGTGGTGCGTTCGGCTTCATACTTTGCCAAATCACTTGTAACAGCGGTGCCGCTTTGGGTGTCGTTGTAATACACATCGGGACCGGCATTTTTTGCTATTTGTCCAGCGCGTACAAACAATCGACCTTCTAATTTATCACTTCCCTCGCGGGTAACCACGTTGATCACACCGGCGGTTGCCGCATCGTATTCGGCATTAAAAGTTCCCGAAATAATATCGAGCGACTGCACCGAACTGGTGTTAATGCCCACGCCAAATTCACCCGCCGACGAGCGGTTGGTCGAAGTATAGGCGCTATAAACAGACGTGCCTTCACCGGCGCGGAAATACGTATCGGAAACATCGATGCCATCCACCAGAATCTTGGATTCCGATTTGCGACCCCCGCGCACAAAACCGCGAAACACGCTGGGTGATGTATCAATCAAATCCGCCAGATCCGATACGGGCATGGTATTGTTGATTTCACTGGCATCAATGCTCGTGCGGCTCGATGTCAGCGTTTTTTCAATTAATGGGCGCTCAGCCACAACGGTAATGGTTTCGCCTTCAATAGCCCGTTGCACCAGCATAAAGTTGACTTCTGTGGTCAAATCGAGGCGAACACGCACATCGGTCTTTTCAACGGGTTGATATCCCACAAGGCTGGCTTTAACAACGTAAACGCCAGGGGACAAATTTAACAGAAAATAGCGACCTTCCCCATCGGTTGTGGTGCCAACCACATTTCCCGAAACTTCGGTGGTCACGTTAACACCCGGAAGAACTTCTCCAGTACTTTGATCTTTCACAACGCCTGCAAGTTTGCCAGAGGCGGCAAATGCTTGCGAAGTTGCCAAACCCAGGCCAATTAGCACCCAGGCCAGCAGGGCAAAAACCCGTTTGTTTGAAATTTGCATCATGCTTCCTCCATGAGAGGTGGACCGCTTTAGGTAAGAGACGTCCCGAAAATGATAATTGCACGTTCCCGATGCGATTTTTTCAGGATATATCTTCACAGTTTGTCCGGCAACAAAACCGCGATTTATGGTTCGGCTGCTTCGTTTACCACATATTTGTTTTGTTCACAAGTCTAAAACACAGTTCCTCATCCTGATAATCGCTCGGGTTTGGGCGCAATAGTCATTTATTGCCGTCTCTAAAAAATGGAGCGAAGGGCGATTCGCTCTGACCGATCTCCATTCCCGGCTGACTGATAACCTATGACTCGTGCACGTTTTCTTCCGTTGGCCTCCTTTATCCTCCCCAGTGTGAAATTTGTGACAAATTCGCTATATTGGTACAATCCTAAATTTTAAAGTTTATTCCCTAATTTAGGTTCATGCCTTGTCAACGGTTTTTATTTTATTCTTTTACTGGTTAAAAATTGACCTAACTCTCCATAAAAAAATGGAGTAATGCCATTATTTCTCTTTTTAAAACCAAGATAAAATTGACATTGTGTAGAGGATCAATTAATATTCGTTGTAGATGTTGAATTACCAAAAAACAAGCAGTAAATGGCAAAAAGCGAATTAATTATGGATTTATTTGAATTTAATTCCATCACCATTGGGGGCCGCATTGATCGCTTGCGCAACCAGTACGGGTATTCTATAGAAGACTTGGCCGAACGCGCCACACTCAACAAAAATACCGTCAATCGCGTGATCAAAGGCATTGGCAAACCCAATCTCAACACCTTTCTCAAATTGTGTGAGGCCCTGAATGTCACCCCCAACGATCTGATAGATGCCGCACCACATCGAAACACCCATTATCGCGTGATTCGCCGCACCAATCCTGACAATCTCGTGTTTCACAAACAGGAACCCGGTGTGCGACTGGGGGTGTTGGAAGACAACCTTCCCCAGGGATCAATGGCCTGCATTGTGGTCGAATTTGAAGGCAAAAGCAGTGTGCGAAGCCATGTCGGACAAGAATTGCTTGTCTGTACGGCTGGAAAAATTGGGGTTGTTTTGGGCGAAACAATTGTCGAATTAGAACTCGGTGATGCCATCTTATTTCACGCCACCGAACCCCACAGTTATTACAATGCCGACCCAGCGCATGCCATATCAACCGGATTGAGCATCTTGTCCGACTCTGTTTTAGACGATCCAGATAAGATGTCTGTTTCCGGGTAAGACAACAAAATCACACAAAATGATTCATTAAAAAAACCGGAGTTCAAAACTCCGGTTTTTTGCACCATTTCCATTTTTTTAAATCTAACCAATTAATATTGAAATGGTTGAATCCATTTTTCAGACACCTCAATACCAAACCCCGGTGCATCAAAAGGCACCAACCAACCCTCTTTTGGCACAGCTTGTCCCGACCCTGCCACATCTTCCAATGGAATGCCCGGTGCCGAACCGATAAAACACTCGGCCCATGGTGCATTTGACGTTGCAAACGTAAAATGTTGCCCATAGGCATTGCCCCCACCCCCGTGCAACATCACATCCAGACCTGCCGCTTCGGCCATATGGGCAATTTTGATACACGGCGTCAACCCGCCTACCCATTTGATATCCGGTTGCAAAATATCCAGCGATTTGTCGCGAATCAACTGCATATACGGCCAGGGGGTGTAAAGATGTTCTCCAGAAGCCAGATCCATCCAGTTAATCGCTTCTCGTACAGCGCGATGCCCATCGATATCTTCTGGAATGAGGTATTCTTCGATCCATTTTAGGCCATAGGGTTTCAATCGCTGTGCCAGGCGAATGGTATAAGCCACGTCAAATGCCATATAACAATCGAGCATGATCTCAACCCCATCGCCCACCAGTTCCCGCGTTTTTGCAATCAGGCGCTCATTGTCATTCAAACCCTTCAAACCATCGGCAGGCCCATACGGACAGGCCAGTTTCACCGCCTTAAAACCCAATTCAAGTTGCCAGTCGGTATCATTGCCCGTCGCATAACAAAAAATCCGGTCTTTCACAGGCCCACCCATCAGTTCATAAACCGGCTTTTTTTGCAATTTGCCCACCAGATCCCACAAGGCCAGATCAACCCCGCTCATCGCACAGGCGGTCAGCCCGGTACTGCCATAAGGTTTGGACATACAAAACATCATTTCCCAGCATTTTTCAATGGCAAAACAAGATTCCCCTGCCAGCAAAGGGCCAAAATGATCGTCCACAATGGCCGCCACAGGTCGTCCAAATGTCGTTTGCCCCAACCCAAATGTTCCGTCTTCGGCAATGGCCTGCACCCACACACCACCCCATTGGGGCTGCCACAACGAACGATGGCGCTTGTAAGCCGGAAACTTCGACATTGGATTGGCCACCTCATCGTTTTTGCCCCACGGATCACGCCGACCAATCGCCGATGCTTTTTTGGCAGGCAAATCCACATGAACCGCGCGAATTTCTTTGATTTTCATAACCCGTCTCCAGATGAAAGTGATCGGCCCAACCGTCAATATGCCATTCATCGCAGGGGCAGATTCCCATGTCTGCTCACCAGTCGGTCCGCCTGTTGTGTGGAAAGATACCCTCAGCCTGACATTTGGTAAAAATCGGGCCAGTAAACGACCACCCGCAAAGCGGGTGGCTTTACGTCTCGGCCGAAGGCCGAACGGAGTCGAAGGCAGGATGCCGAAGACTGCCTGCCGAAGGCAGCCCGAATGGGCCGGCACAGGATGTGCCGGGCACACGAAAGCGAAGCTTTGTCGTTTTCCGTGAGCCTTTCGATCCCCGCGCGAAGCGCGGGGTTTTAGAGCGAACAATAAAATAGGGGCGGAAATCATCTCCCGCCCCTGATTTTTTGATTGGTTGACAACCGTTTTACGATTCTTTTAACGCGGCCGTCAGCGCCAGCACGGCTTCTTTGGCACTGGCAAAATACATCAGCGTATTATCTGCGGCAAACAATGGATTGGGAATCCCGGCAAATCCGGGACTCAGGCTGCGTTTGATCACCACCACAGTGCGGGATTTATCCACATCGAGAATCGGCATTCCAGCAATAGGCCCAGACGTTGCCTGGCGCGCTTCGGGATTGACCACATCATTGGCTCCAATCACCAGACTCACATCCGTTTGTACAAATGTGGGATTAATCGCCGACATTTCCTTGAGTTTGTCATACGACACTTCGGCCTCGGCCAACAACACATTCATGTGCCCCGGCATACGCCCTGCAACCGGATGAATGGCATATTCTACTTCAATACCGCGTCTTTCCAATTCATCGGCCAAATCGCGCACCGCATGCTGAGCTTGCGCCACCGCCATGCCATATCCCGGCACAATGACCACCCGCCGAGCCGTGTCAAATAACATGACAACTTCTTCGGCTGATGTTGCTTTTATGCGCCCGGCATAAATTTCATCGGCACTGGCCATCACCCCCCCGCTGACCTGGCCACCTCCGGTAAACACATTGCCCAGCGACCGATTCATCGCTTTGCACATAATTTGTGTCAAAATTAACCCAGAAGCCCCAACCAGCGATCCGGCAATAATGAGAATATTGTTGTTGAGCACAAACCCGGTAGCCGCCGCAGCCAACCCCGAATAGGAATTGAGCAAAGCAATCACCACCGGCATATCGGCCCCCCCAATGGGCACCACCATCAAAATCCCTGCCAGCGAAGCCACGCCAACCATCATCCAAAAAAGATCCGTATTTGTCGGATCTTGTGTCAACACCG
>CAXNEV010000245.1:0-6001 GCA_964200925.1 Candidatus Latescibacterota bacterium
GGCCGACGATGTGAATGGCATCACACCCGACGATCCCGATTTGCTCGATGAAGTCACCGATCTGGTCGAAACTCCGCATGCCCTGGGTGGTGCTTTTGAAACCAAACACCTGTTACTGCCGCAGGAAGTGCTCATTTCGGTTATGAAAAAACACCAGCGCTATTTCCCTGTGCTCGACAAAAAAACAGGAGAATTAAAACCGTGTTTTATCACCATCTCCAACGGCAAACCCGGTGCCCCGGCCCTGGTGGTGCGAGGCAACGAAGGGGTTATTCACGCCCGTTATACCGATGCCGAATTTTTCTACAAAGACGACACCAGCCAGAAACTCGATGCCTATTTGCCCCGGCTCGATACACTCACCTTTCAAGAAGACTTGGGTTCAATGCGCGACAAAACTCGGCGCATTGAAAAGCTGGTGGAGGCATTGTCCCCAAAACTCGGCCTGTCAGACGAACAACAAACCACAGCCCTGCGGGCAGCCGCCCTGTGCAAAGCCGATCTGGCCACCAGCATGGTTGTCGAAATGACTTCCTTGCAGGGCATCATGGGCCGTTATTATGCCCTTGCCTCCGGTGAAACCGAAGCCGTAGCCAGAGCCATTGAAGACCACTACCACCCGCGTTATCCCGGTGATTCTCTGCCCGAAACCCTGCCCGGTTTGGCCGTATCCCTTGCCGATCGCCTCGACAGTCTGGCCGGGCTTTTTGCCGCTGGCATCAAGCCTCGTTCCACTGCCGACCCCTATGGGCTGCGCCGCGATGCCCTCGGCTTGCTCACGGGCTTAATAGGTCACAAACAGCGTTTCTCCCTCAGGCATGGATTAAAAGAAGCATCAAAATTGTTGCCCGTCACCGCCAGCCAGGAAACCCTCGACGACACCCTCGATTTTGTGATGCGCCGCTTTGAAGTTCAATTGCGCGACGAAGGGTTTCGCCACGACGTGGTCGCCGCAGCAATTGCCAGCGGCAGTGATGATCCCTATCACATTCGCCGCGTTGTGGAAACTCTCACCCAGATCTCACAGGCAAGCGACTGGCGCGAAACGCTCAATGCCCATGCCCGGTGCAAACGCATTGTGCGCGATTTGAAAGAAACCTACACCCTCCATCCAGAGGCCGATGCCGAAGAAACATCCAAAACGCTGTATGCGGCCTATCAGGTTGCACTTCAGAAACTGACATCAGCCGAAGATTCCATTGCCATATTGGAACAAATCCTGATCGATTTGCGAGATCCCATCAATGGATTTTTCAACAGCGTGCTTGTCATGGCCAAAGAACCCGATCTCAAAGCCGCACGTCTGGCTTTGGTGCAACACATTGCCGCTTTACCTGTAACTTTAATTGATCTGAGCCAGCTCGAAGGATTTTGATTTTTTATCAACAAAACAGAGCGCCTGTCCCGAAAGGATAGGCGCTCTGTTACGTATATTGATAACCGATCAAATGTATTCATAAATTACATGAGCCCAGGCTTTTAAATGTCATAACCTTGTATCCCAATAGGCACCAGTTTGGAATATGTTGTGAAACACCAATCACAAGATATCGAAATAGCCCCTAATTTCAGACATTAATGTCTCCATATTGAAAATATAAATCATGGCCTTTTTATCTCAACACAACTTTCCAGCGCTATGGGAATTTTTCCAAATTTTCCTGGGTGGGACATACGACAAACGAAAATTAGTCCTCTTAAAGTATAAACATCAAAAAAGGATTCTAGAGGTCGGATGCTCCCTCGGTAATATAGCCACTGCATTTCTCCCCTACAAGAATATCACGTATACTGGTATTGATATTGATGAAGTTGTGATTACTTACGCACGTAAGAAATTTCATTTTCATAAAAATTTCAAATTTTTATGTGATGACTTGCTCGATTTTTCCAAATCAAGAGAAACTTACGATTATATTTTGTTTGCTGGGGTTTGTCACCACATCAATGATCAAGACTGCGTCAAAATGCTTCAAGCAGCCCAAAAATTGCTTGATCCAAATGGTGATCTATGGGTCATTGATATTCTGTATCCAGAAAAAAATGATCCCAAACTGATGCATTGGTATATTCATCTGGATCAGGGTGAATTTATTCGAAACGATGCACAGTTACGCGCTTTAATTGGAAAAGCTGCTCATATAAAAGAAGCAGAAATACACAATGTCGGTGCAACACCCTTTTCCTGGCCTCATTGTATGCGTTTTGGCGTTTATCATCTGGTTGCATTGCAAAGGCATCCATATTAAAAATGGAATTTTCTTACGCACAAAAATATCGCACACTTTATGAAAAACACTGGTGGTGGCATGCCAGAGAAAAATATATTTTAGATCTCATAAGCAAACTTCAATTACCGCCAGAGGCATCCATTTTAGACATTGGTTGCAGCGATGGTTTATTTTTTCAAGCTTTGAGCAAATTTGGCATACCACATGGCATCGAACCCGATGCCTCATTGCTTTCCAATAACAAATGGCGCAACCAGATATGGCATGCGCCATTTGATGAAACATTCCAAACAAGCCAAAAATTTGATCTGATACTGATGCTCGATGTATTAGAACATATTGAAAATGACCAGGCCGCTCTTCAAAAAGCTTCACAACTACTTAAATCCCATGGAAAAATCATCACAACAGTTCCTGCGCTCAAGGCATTATGGACTTTGCACGACACCCTAAATCATCATTTGCGTCGCTACAAACGCTCTGAATTGATGGCTTTATTCCAATCGGCCAATTTAACCTGTTCTTTTTGTCGGTATTATTTTATATGGACCGCAATACCCAAATTTGCAATCCATCTCAAAGAAAAGATTTCAGGAATGCCTAAAGCCAATATTCAAACAACCATTCCCATCCAACCCATCAACGCTTTTCTCACACGCCTGAGTTATATCGAACACCGCATCTTTCAAACTCTGCCTGTTCCATTTGGATCTTCTCTCATTGCGATAGGGAGTCGTCAATAAATGGATATGTCTGTCGTCATACCCGTTTTTAATGAAGCCAATGGATTGCCTGAGTTGTACAATCGGGTAACCAGAGTACTTGGAAATCTGAATCTCCGTTATGAAATCATCCTCGTTGATGACGGCAGCACAGATGCTTCACGAGAAATTATAAAAACGTTCCACGAACGAGATCCTCAAATTTGTGGTCTATTTCTGAGCCGAAATTTTGGCCACCAAACAGCCATTAGCGCAGGACTTCACTATGCCCAGGGGCAAATCATTGTCATCATGGACGCTGATCTTCAGGATCCCCCAGAAATATTGCCCCAGTTTTTCAGTAAAATCCAGGAAGGTTATGATGTTGTTTATGGCATTCGTCGAAAACGCAAAGAAAATATCTGGAAACGTTTTACTTACTACTTATTTTACCGAATGCTAAATCATTTATCTGATTCTCCTATGCCGCTCGACTCTGGCGACTTTTGTGCCATGACCCGTCGCATCGTGGATCATTTAAAAGCCATGCCGGAACGCCATCGTTTCTTGCGCGGCTTGCGTGCCTGGTCTGGGTATCGCCAAACAGGCATTGAATATGAACGCGACAGTCGCTATGCAGGCTCTTCAAAATACACACTGTCAAAACTTTTTAATCTGGCTCTGGACGGCCTCATATCTTTTTCCGCTATTCCAGTTCGTCTCATTATTCAATTTGGTTTTTTTACGGCATTCACTTCGTTTTTTATTGGCTTGACGTATTTGGTGCTCAAAATATTTGATATCGGCACCTGGCCATCGGGTTTTGCCACCCTGTTTTTGCTGATTGCTTTTTTAGGCGGTATTCAGTTGATCACCATTGGCATGATCGGTGAATATGTTGGGCGTATTCATCTGGAAGTTAAACAGCGACCTTTGTTTCTCATTTCAGAATACATTGGTATCAAACAGCAAACCTAACCCTATTCACACAATCCAGGCATGTTTTCAAATAAAAAATTCCAAATTTTCGGCCAATCATTTGGCATATACCAATTGGCTTTTTATGTTCTTATTAGCATCTATGCCATCGTGGTTGTATGCACTTTTACAGATTATGGGATTACAATAGATGAACCCCCCCATGCCCGTTATGGTCGGGACATTGTTATTTGGTATTTGTCTTTTTTTAAAGAAGATGCCTTCCTCAACGCCGAAAATATGCTCTTTTATGGTGGTCTTTTCGATACCATCATCCACCCCATCACCCAGATTTCTCCCCTCGATATCCACGACACACGCCACCTGTGCAATGCCTTAGTTGGTCTCTTAGGCATTATCTCCACCTACAAACTGGGTGTCTGTCTGGGCACACCTGCAACAGGTCTATTAGCAGCGATCTTTTTGATCTTCATGCCCAGATATTACGGCCATGCCTTCAACAATCCCAAAGACATTCCTTTTGCTGTCGGTTATATCTGGAGCCTGTATTATCTGGTTAAAAGTCTCAAAGAACTTCCTCTATTGTCTAAAAACACCCTGTGGAAATTGGCAATTGCCATCGGTTTGACTATGGCAGTTCGAGTCGGTGGTGCAATTTTGTTGATCTATGTAGGGTTGTTCTTTTGCTTCAGATATGTGCGGGTTGTATTGCTGCAAAATAAATCTGAACTGTCGGAAAATGTGTGGTTCAGACCATTTATCATGCAAACAGTCACCATTGGCATCACATCTTATCTCATCATGCTTCTCTTCTGGCCAAGAGCGCTCATCGACCCTTTTGTCTATCCTCTCCATGTGCTCAGAGTATTCTCTCATTTTTCCTATTATGTGACCACATTCTTTGAAGGCAAAGAAATCACCTGGATAGAAATTCCCTGGTATTATGTTCCAAAATGGATGTCGATGATTCTGCCTGAATTTGTGTTCCTGGGAGTGCTGGCAGGTATCATCTGGTTGATTTTACACAGGCGACAGTTGGCGTTGAATGAATCATTTCTTCAGTGGAGTTTGGTGGTCTTTGCTGCCCTATTTCCTCCCGTTTATGTCGTTATCATACATTCACCTTTAGGTGATGCCTTGCGTCACTTTCTATTCATCTATCCTCCTATCGCCATTATTGCTGCAACAGGCACAGAGGCACTGGTGCGCCACTGTCAGTCACCTGGACTCCGCTGGAGTTTTATTGGAATAATGGGGTGATTAATTCTGTTAACCGGTTGGGATATGGTTCGTCTGCATCCCAATCAATACGTCTATTTTAATCGGTTGGTAGCAGGCGGAATACAGGAAGCATCGAAGAACTACCAGACAGATTATTGGGAAAACAGTTACAAACAAGGTGTGCGATGGTTAGATCGCCATTACGCATTCCCACAAGATCGAAAGCTTCGTCTTGGTGCTGCCAGTGACAATGTGCAATTTCTCCTTGATGAAAAGTATGAATTTGTAGTGGTTCCTGATCCTGAACAAATCGACTTGTATATGAGCACCACACGAGCCAATGGTCATCGCATGGTGCCGGGGCAAATCATCCACACTGTTGATGTGGATAAGGTTTCCTTGCTTTATATCATCAAACCAGACTCTTCTTTCAACAACGATCCATTTTTTTCAGATTCCATAGAGCGCCTTGTACAAAAAGCCTGGCGTTATGACAAAGACGGCAAGTCTGAAAATGCCGTGAAAGCCTATAAACAACTGATTTCAATGGGCCAGGAAACGTCTGTTATATACAACAACCTCGCAGAAAACTGCATTCGGCTTGGAAACTATCAAGAAGGTGAGTTCTATGCACAAAAAGCCATTTCTTTGGACAAAGAAAATGCAAAATCGCATTTGCGATTGGGAATAGCACTGGGTTTTCAGGCCAAAATTTCAGAAGCAGAGAATGCTTTTCAAGCAGCCTTGCGTCTTGCACCGGATCAGGTAATTATATATCAAAATTATGGTGCTCTTCTTGTTGCTGCAAAAAAATGGAGCGAAACAGCAAATTTAATGAAACAAGCTGTATTCAACAATGCAACCGATGCCCAGATCTGGTATATGCTGGCACAAGCGCAGCGTAATCTT
>CAXNEV010000246.1:0-5999 GCA_964200925.1 Candidatus Latescibacterota bacterium
GTTTGCGGAGTCGAATTGTGAATATCGATCAAGCGCTTATGGATGCGCATTTCAAATTGTTCGCGTGATTTTTTATCAACATGCGGAGACCTGAGCACCGTATAAAGCGAGCGCTTGGTCGGCAAAGGAATGGGGCCCGAGATCAAAGCACCCGTTCTTTTGGCCGTCCGAACAATCTCCTCGGCAGAACGATCCAACGCGTTGTGATCGTATGCCTTGAGTCGAATTCTGATTTTCTGTGCAGCCAAGAGACGACCTCCGCCTATTCAAGGATCTCAGTAATCACGCCAGCCCCAATGGTTCGACCACCTTCACGCACCGCAAATCGCAGTTCGGTATCCATTGCAATGGGCGTAAGAAGTTCTATAGTCATTGTCACATTGTCCCCTGGCATCACCATTTCCACACCTTCAGGCAAAAACACATTACCTGTTACATCGGTCGTTCGGAAATAAAACTGGGGGCGATAACCAGTAAAGAAGGGTTTGCTACGACCACCTTCTTTTTCTGTCAGCACATAAACTTCACCTTTGAATTTCTTATGGGGCGTAATAGAACCGGGTTTGGCAATAACCATACCGCGTTCAAGATCTTTCTTTTCAACACCTCGCAACAACACGCCTACGTTGTCACCAGCCATCCCTTGATCGAGCAACTTGCGAAACATTTCAACACCTGTTACAACAGTTTTGCGGGTTTCGCGAATACCCACAATCTCAACTTCTTCATTTACATTGACCACACCGCGTTCAATACGACCCGTGCCGACAGTGCCCCGACCAGTAATGGTAAAAACGTCTTCAACAGGCATCAAAAACGGGCGATCGATATCGCGTTGTGGCATGGGAATGTGCTCATCAACAGCTGCCATCAATTCCCAAATGCATTTGCAGTCTTCTGAGTTGGGATCTTCAGATTCCAATGCCTTAAGCGCAGAACCCTTAATAACAGGTGTATCATCACCGGGAAAATCATACAAAGACAACAATTCGCGAACTTCCAATTCAACCAGATCAAGCAATTCTGCATCGTCAACCATATCGACTTTGTTCATAAAAACAACAATCGAGGGCACATTGACCTGACGAGACAACAAAATGTGTTCTCGCGTTTGAATCATGGGGCCATCAGCGGCACTGACCACCAAAATGGCACCGTCCATTTGCGCCGCGCCCGTAATCATGTTTTTCACATAGTCTGCATGCCCAGGGCAATCCACATGTGCATAGTGTCGCGCTTCTGTTTGATATTCGACGTGTGCCGTGTTAATTGTAATGCCACGTTCTTTTTCTTCTGGTGCTTTATCGATTTGATCATAGGCCGTATATTGGGCAAGACCCTTACTGGCCAATGTTTTGGTGATGGCAGCCGTCAATGTGGTTTTGCCGTGATCCACATGCCCGATCGTACCAATATTGAGATGCGGTTTGTCACGTTCAAATTTTTCTTTCCCCATGTTCTCCTCCTAAATGAGACCGAACGAATTTAACAATGCGTTCGCCTGATCAAGAACCCGCCGCATTCACTTTAGATAAAATTTCTTCAGAAACGGTACGCGGCACTTCTTGATATTTCGAAAATTCCATCGTATAAATTGCGCGACCTTGAGTTATGGATCGCAATTTTGTGGCATAACCAAACATCTCGTTCAACGGTACCGTCGCCGTAATAACTTGTGCATCGATGCGATTTACAATGCCTACAATATGCCCACGGCGGGAGTTCAAATCGCCCATCACATCGCCCATATATTCTTCTGGCACAACAACCTCAACATCAAAAACAGGTTCCATCAAAAACGGTTTGGCTTGTTTTGCGGCCGACTTAAATGCCATAGACCCAGCAATTTTAAATGCCATTTCAGAAGAGTCGACATCGTGATACGATCCATCGACAAGCGTTATTTTGACATCTTCAATGGGATACCCCGCCAAAATACCACCCGTCATGGCTTCGGCGATCCCTTGTTTTGCAGGATTGATATATTCGCCAGGAACAGCACCACCTTTGATCGCATTTTCAAAAACCAACCCACTGCCCGGTTCTCCCGGTTCCATGTTGATCACCACATGGCCATATTGCCCACGCCCACCGCTTTGCCGTACAAATCGCCCGTGGACTTCCTTCACTGCTTCGCGAATGGCTTCTTTATAGGTTACCTGCGGTTTGCCCACATTGGCTTCAACTTTGAATTCACGCTTGAGGCGATCCACAATGATTTCAAGGTGTAATTCGCCCATACCAGAAATAATGGTCTGGCCTGTATCTTTATCGGTTGCAACGTGAAATGTGGGATCTTCCTCTGCCAATTTGGCCAATGACCCACCCAAATGATCGTTATCCGCTTTGGTTTTGGGCTCTATAGCTACCGAAATCACAGGCTTGGCAAATACCATCGATTCCAATACGACTGGTAAACTTTCATCGCACAGCGTTTCACCAGTAGCCGTATCTTTCAAACCCACCACAGCGGCGATATCCCCAGAAAATACCGCTTCGATCTCTTCGCGTTTATTGGCATGCATTTGAAGTACGCGCCCCATGCGCTCGCGTTTGCCTTTATTGGAATTAAGCACATATGACCCAGTATCAAGATGGCCTGAATAAACGCGGAAAAATGTCAGTCGGCCTACATAAGGGTCGGTCATGATTTTGAAAGCTAAAGCAGCAAATGGCGCATCGTCTGAAACAGGTCGAGAAAGTTTGTTCTCTGGTTTTTTAGGATCATGTCCCACAATTTCAGGAATATCTATAGGAGAAGGCAAAAAGTCTATAACAGCATCCAGAAGGCGTTGAACCCCTTTGTTTTTAAAAGCAGAACCACAAAGCACTGGAACAGCGGAACTGCTAATCACAGCTTTGCGCATGGCGGTTTTGATTTCCTCTTCACCAATGGCTTCTCCCTCAAGGAATTTTTCCATGAGAGAATCATCGAAATCAGAAACCGCTTCAAGGAGTTGTTCGCGGCCTTCATTGGCGCGATCTTGCAGATCATGAGGAATTTCACCTTCGATAAATTTATTGCCCAGGGTATCTTCTTCATAGGTGATCAATTTCATTTTAATTAAATCGATCAACCCTGTAAACAATTCACCCGATCCAACAGGCAACTGCACCGGAACAAAATTGGATGCCAAACGTTCACGCATCATTTCGACAACACGGTCAAAATCGGCACCTGTTCGATCCATTTTGTTTACAAATGCAATGCGCGGAACTTTGTATTTATCGGCCTGGCGCCACACAGTTTCGGATTGGGGTTCGACCCCACCTACGGCACAAAACAAACCCACAGCACCATCCAAAACGCGCAATGAACGCTCAACTTCTGCCGTAAAATCAACATGCCCAGGCGTATCAATGATATTAATGCGATGATCATCCCAAAAACATGTGGTTGCAGCCGATGTGATGGTAATGCCACGTTCACGTTCTTGTTCCATCCAGTCCATCGTGGCTGCGCCATCGTGAACTTCACCCATGCGGCGCAAAATACCAGTATAGTACAGGATGCGCTCTGTTGTGGTTGTTTTCCCTGCGTCAATGTGCGCCATGATCCCGATGTTGCGGGTGCGCTCTAATTTGTATTTTCTCGGCATGATTCTTACCAACGATAGTGTGCAAATGCTCGGTTAGCTTCGGCCATCCGGTGGGTTTCTTCCCGTCTCTGTATGGCCCGCCCCTGACCACTGGCCGCATCCATAAATTCACCTGCCAAACGCTGAGCCATTGTTTTTTCGCCTCGTTCTTTGGCAAACAAAATCAACCAACGAATTGATAAGGCCAATCGTTCATCTGGGCGAACCTCTTCGGGCACTTGATAAGTAGCCCCACCCACACGCCGAGATCTAACTTTAACAACAGGTTTGACATTTTCAACGGCTTTTTCAAAAATTTCCATGCCTTCGTTGCCCGAACGTGATTTAATAATGTCCAAAGCTTCATAAAGCAGGTGTTCGCCCACGCTCTTCTTGCCGTTGCGAAAAAGGCAATTAACAAACCGTGTAATGAGCACGTTATGATATTTGGGATCGGGACGAAGCTGTCGTTTTTCTGCCCGTCTTTTTCGCATGAATTGTTCCCAACCTCTTCATAATAAGGGGGATAAGCCACCAACCAAAAAAGGTGGTATCCCCCAAGTTCATCGAATGTCAAAAAAATTAACTGGCTCTTTTTGCACCGTACTTTGAGCGACCTTGTTTGCGATCTGAAACACCAGTAGTGTCCAGAACACCTCGCAGAATGTGATAACGCACCGATGGCAGATCTTTGACGCGCCCCCCGCGAATAAGCCCCACCGCGTGCTCTTGTAGGTTGTGACCTTCGCCCGGAATATAAGCCGTGACCTCAATCCCATTAGTCAGTCGCACACGAGCAACTTTCCGCAATGCAGAATTTGGCTTTTTTGGCGTTGTGGTATAAACGCGTGTGCAGACCCCGCGCTTTTGCGGGCACCCTCTAAGGGCGGGCGCAGAAGAGCGTTTTCGTTTGTCTTGACGACCCTTCCGCACCAACTGGTTTATCGTGGGCAAATCCAACCTCCTTGAACATTTCTTATGAGAGACGTCTAATATAACAAGTTCAACTTTCACTGTCAAGCATTAATTGGCGGTAATCCAATCCCCTCTTGTTGCTGTTCTGCGCGAGCAATAAAATCTTCTTCTTCCAGAGGCACATTGTGCAATTTTCGGTATTTTATTGCACCAGTACCTGCTGGAATCAGGTGACCAATAATGACATTTTCTTTGAGTCCCAGCAACTTATCTACCTTGCCCTGCACGGCGGCTTCGGTGAGAACTCGGGTGGTCTCTTGAAACGATGCTGCAGAAATGAAACTTTCTGTTAATAATGACGCTTTGGTGATACCCAATAAAACGGGCAGAAATGTGGCTGGATCGCCGTTTTCCGATATTACCTTCTCATTTTCATCTCGGAAGCGGAAACGATCGACCAATTCCCCTTCTAAAAAGTTGGTGTCACCAGGGTCCGTAACTTGAACTTTTTGGAGCATCTGACGAACAATCGTTTCAATATGCTTATCGTTGATGCGAACCCCCTGCAACCGATATACCTGCTGAATTTCATCAACCAGGTATTCCTGAACTTTCTGAATGCCCAAAATGGACAAAATATCATGGGGGTTCACTGCTCCTTCTGAAAGCCGTTCACCCGCCACAACCCGGTCGCCTTCCTGCACGCGCAAATGACGCCCATAAGGAATGGTATATTTGCGTTCTTCACCATCATCTGAGGTTACATTGACGATGCGAGATCCCCGAACAAGCCCACCAAAACTCACCACACCATCAATTTCGGTAACCACGGAGGGATCTTTCGGACGACGGGCCTCAAATAACTCGGCCACACGTGGCAATCCACCCGTAATATCGCGCGTTTTAATGCGTTCTCTTGGAATCTTGGTTAATGTGGCTCCGGCCTGAATGCGATCTCCATCGCGCACAACCAAACGCGCACCCAATGGAATAATATAAGACCCTTGTGCTTTGTCAGTTTCGTCTATGACCACAATACGAGGCGACAATGTGCGATCGCGATGCTCAATAACTACTTGCGCGGCAATACCTGTATTTTCATCGGTTTCTTCGCGATAGGTCACACCTTCTACCAGATCGACAAATTGAACACGGCCTGATTTGGGAGAAACAATGGCATTATTGTAGGGATCCCATTCATACAAGGTTTGGCCTTCCACGACATCTTGACCATGCTGCACCCGTAAAATCGCCCCGTTTGTCACTTGAAAATGCCCACCGCGCGGACGCCCCTGGTCGTCTTGAACTTCAATTTCACCATTGCGCCCCACCACAATCCAAGTGTTGGCATCGCGCTGAACACAGTCAACGTTCTTAAAAACGACTTTCCCAGCGCGTTTGGCCCCAATTTCAGCTTGTTCAGCAATGCGACTGGAGGTTCCCCCAATATGGAATGTACGCAAGGTGAGTTGCGTGCCAGGTTCTCCAACACTTTGAGCGGCAACC